>JAUXKG010000001.1 GCA_030624355.1 Acidobacteriota bacterium | reverse complement strand
GCGGTGAAACCGATGACGCGCTGCTCAGGATTGATCGAGGAGGAAACGTCGAGGAACGTCCGATACATCCCCTCGCCCTCGGCTGGGATCAGGTGCGCCTCGTCCACGATGACGAGATCGAACCTCCCCAGATCCTCTGCCCGCATGTAGACAGATTGGATGCCAGCGAAGATGACGTCCTCTTCTGTCTGGCGTTTCTTCAGGCCGGCAGAGTAGATGCCGTACTTCAGGTCTGGCGCGAAGTGGTGGAGCTTCTCGGCGTTCTGCTCCAGGAGTTCTTTCCGGTGAGCCAGGCACAGAACTCGACCGTTCCACTGCGTGACAGCGTCACTGGCAATAGCAGCAATCGTTGGTGACTTGCCGGCTCCCGTGGGCATGACGACACAAGGGTTTGTCGAGTGTTCACGGAGGTGTGCGTATACGGCGACGCGTGCCGCTTCTTGATACCAACGAAGCTGCATCTCGACTCCTGGGGGGCGTAAGGGCCGTGCGACTGCGAAAGAAGTGAAGAGAAGATAGGCCACCCGGTGGTGATGGATGTCCGAACAGCCGCACGGCTGGTTTAGGGTATCACTTTTTCCACGGCGGCGCGAGGGATGCCGTCTTAGCCGGTTCGCTGCTGCTGGCCATGGTGACGGCCGGCTCGGGCTGGCTCACCTCGGCAGGCGTGGGCATTGCGGGCCTCGACTCGTACTTCCTGATCTTGTCGAAGTTGCCATCTCTCGTTACGTGGATCACGAGTGGAATATTGTGGAGTTGCACGCTGTCGGTAGGCCGGATGCCACCACATGCAGTGCAGATGTTCTTCAGCTCCGACCGTGAGATGCGGACTGTCTGCTCGTTGTCATTCTGCAGGTTCAGGCGAGCCCACACCTTGCGATTCTTCATCGGTCCGTCAAGGATTGTGAACATCAGGGCCAGGTGTGTGCCTGGTGTTTTCTTGTTTTTTACCTCCTTTGAGTCTGTGATGGTTGCATTGTATGCGCCTTCAGGGATGTTTCCGAATCCCGTGTATTTCTCGTCAGGATTGTACCCGTGCAGGCTTGGCACTGTTCTTCTCCTTCTTCAGGCAGTTGGCGTAACTCTCCCACTCCAGTGGAAGCTCGAGCGGCATTTTCAACCGTGACTTTGCGATGAAGGCAGCGCGCTCTTCAGTCCTGAGCACTCTGTCCTCTCCCCCGACCCCACGTGCCCGATCTTGGCCGAAGCCCTTGTCATCGGACACTGTATAGACTTTGTGGGACGCGAACAAGACCTCATCGCACCATTGACACAGAAGCTGGTTGGCACCCTTGTGAAGCCGTGGAGCGTACCGATCATATGGCTCGGTCTCCGGGTTCTCGTACTTCTCTGTAGTGGCGTGTGCCAGGAGCCAGATCGAGATGCCACGCTTCTCCCTGAGAGCATCGAAGGCGACGACAATTTCATTCCATTTCGAGAGGGCTTGTGAGTAACCTTTTCCGAAACCGAAGTCACCGATGGAGTCTTTGCCACCGGCTTCGCACACCTCCTTCCAGATCATGCGTTCAAGGAAATCGCACGTGTCGACCACGAGTGCTTTGAACTTGTGTTTCTCTGTGTAGAGTTCAGTGACCCACGCCATCAGTTCGTCTGTCGTAGTGACCTTCGGGGTGGCTTGACACTGGATGTCATTGAGTCCATCCTCGATGTCGAGTATCAGATGGTCAGGAATCGACGAGGCGAACGTCGATTTCCCTATCCCATGAGTGCCGTACAGGAGGGTTCGTCTGGGTAAACCCCCAGTGCCCTTCTGTACGACGGTCTCCAAGAGCTTGGGCATGCCGTAAAACCTCCTTCCAAAAATGTGTGTGTCAGCTCCTTGGTGGTACCAGCAGAGGTCCTTTAATCTCGACCTCGTTGAGCATGACGTAAATGAGGGAGCCGGTGAAATATCCTCCGTCGTCAATAACACGGAATATCTCCAATGGCCCCCTTCTTGTCGGTGACTTCTCTCTCGCCCAGTAGAAGCCGGGCTCAGGGAGTGACTCGGACCTCTCCTCCATTGAGTTCCACCCTTGTCTGTCCTTGACCTGCGCCAGTGTATGTCCAGTCACGACGGCGCTGTACTGCCTGCGTGTAGTAGTGCTCGTCGATGCACGTGAGTGTGAGTGGCCCGGGGTCCTGCGGTAGGATCTCGAAGTTCACCTTGAACAGCTCGGTGCCGTTGGGAATTGAGATGGGGGGGACAGTCCGCTCTTCACTCAGCGAGAAGAACAACAACGAGTACTCCCACCACTCCTCCGGGAGGGCTTGGTGCTCGTCCCAGTTTACCCACTGAAACTTTTGGAAGACTGAATCGAAGATGTTCTGAGCCCTCAGGTAGTTGGTCAGGAAGTCGCCGAGGACGATACCAGTGGCCTTGAGCTTTCCGTACCCAGAACGTTCCTCGTCTGGGAGCAATCCACATCCACCACCGATGTGAAAACCATTCACGGGAATGATGCTTCCGCCAGTGACTGAAATCTGAACGACCTCACCAACTTTGCCGACTGCCTTGCCGAGGTCGAAGAATGGCTTCATCGGTCTCGGCGGCCGTTCCGGTCTCGGCGGCCGTTCCGGTCTCGGCGGCCGTTCCGGTCGCTCCGGTCGCTCTGGCGGTTCAAGTGGCACCCGTGGCCCACGAAGTTCTTCGAGAAGGCTTTCAAGCTCCTCTATATCACGTGGATCAGCGTTGAGGTTGACGTTGGTACCGCCGCGTTCACGGTACTCGTAGTAACTGATTTCGGTCTTCATGTGACCTCCTGGTAAAAGTGACCCCGGGGGGTCCAGGCCCCAGGGTCACAACGAACTTAAGAAACGCAAAGTCAGCCAGTAGTCTCAAGCCATGGCAGAGTATCGACACGATCCCTGAGATCCCAGAACGGAGGGTGGAAGTAGATCCCGCCTACGTGCGGAATGGTGCGACCAAGTAGCTTCTCTGCGTAGTTCCATGGCAGCTTCATGTGGAACCAGGTCGAAACGGTGTGCCGGAGATCGTGCACCTTCAGGTCAGGCAACCCTGCCCTGCGACAGAGTGACTTGAATCCTTTGTGCATATCTCGGTACTTTCTTCCAAGCACGATATCCGATGCCCTCATTGAGTGATAGGTTCTGAACTTTCTTTCCAGCTCCTGGTGCATGGGGATAATGAGGTCCTTTCGGTTCTTCACCAGTCGACCTGGGATGATGATCTTCCGCTCGTCGAAATCCATCCACGACCACCGGAGCTGTAGTACGTTGGTTTTCCTGAGCCCGGTATGGAGAGCGATCAGGACGAACCAGTAGATGTGCTGGGCGACACTCTTCTTGTAGTAGAAGTTGCCCCGTTTGATAACCTCTTTTCGCTTGGCGTAGGCAAGGAGCTTCTGGGCTTCAGGATACGACAGGGCTCTGCCGTCCCGTGGTGTCCAGCGCGGCGCTCTCACCAGAACGGTGGGGTCGTGATCGATGTAGTTCTCGACTTGTGCCCAACGGAGGAACGATCTGAAGACCTGCAGTCTCCACTGGATCGTGTTTCCCTTCAGCCCCCTGGACTCGAGTGCCTTGATCCAGTTGATGACGTCCTGTCGGGTGATCGCCGCCACGGAGTTCGGCAGGTGTGAGGCAGCACACCGTCCGGCCAGGCCATACTCCTTGATCGACTTCGGCCGCAGTGGTAGCTCTCGCATCCATCGCTCGTAGGCGAGTAACAGATCCCCGTGGTCAGTCTCTCTGTCAACAAGCCCGTGGTCTCGAGCCCACTCCCAGGCGAACTTGATCGCGTACTCGTAGGCGTGCGCTTTGTCCCGGTATGGCGTGTCAACGGACTCGAATCTACCGGTGACGGTGTCCCGTATCCGAATACGCCATCGCCCGGTCTCCGGGTTCCGGCGCATCTTCTGGATTGACACTCTGCCCGCTATGGTCCGTGCCCGCCACAAACGACGGGGTAGGGACCCCACTCCACCAGTCAGCTTGATAGCTGGAACTTCAGGAGTTTTCTCGCTTGTCATATGAGCCTGTCTCCATATAATCACTTCTCATGTCACGTTTACCCTCATACGACAAAGTTGTCAAGGAGATTTTCATGTCGACTGCCGTTAAGAGTAAAGTAACTGCCGTTAAGAGGAAAGTAGTCAAAAAGAAGACAAAGGACGCCAGAGACGGAAGAAAGCGCATCTGGGTTGCCATGGACGCAGAGACGACGTCGCGTCTGGTCCGGGTGAAGGAAGAGGTCAGCGCGAAGGTCCCGGCTTTTTTCCGTGGTCGGGCACTCTCAGACTCTGCGATCATCTGCGGGCTCATCAATCAGGCGTACATAGACTGTGCCAGTGGCAAGTTCTCTGTTGACGACTACACTGACTCCACGCCAGAATAACTGAATGGAGTATCCGGAATATGGGCTTCTTCAGGAAGTAGAATCCCTCGACACCCGTGACCGGGTGATCGAGGCGTACGTGAAGATTGCGATGAAGGCGCGGAAGCCTGCTGATCAGATTCGTGCGCTCGACAAGATCGCAGAACTGCGTGGCTTCAAGCTTGACCGCGCCGCTACTGATCTCAAGCACTGTTCTCCCGAAGAGCTGGAGAGTCTCATCGAAGAGATTGTAATCCCGTCCCTCGCCCCCTACGGTGTCAAAGGTCGCAGGATAGAGGTCAAAGACGATGTCCCGCTTGACGATTGACGTCAACCGACTTGCGCGAGACCCGAGCACCGTAGGTTTTGTTCACTCTGTCTGCGAGGAGATGATTCGCAGACGTCGACACCCCGGCGATCTGTACATCCCTGACGATGACCCTGAGGGAGATCAGCTCTCATTCCACAAGTCTGAAGCTCGCGTCCGACTGATCTTTGGAGGGAACCAGAGTGGCAAGTCGAAGGCTGCAGCCCAGGAGATCAAATGGTGGATGGAAGAGAGCCATCCGTATCAGAGGACGCCCAAAGCGCCCAAGATCTATATACTCTCTGCAGATTATCGGACGCTCACCGAAGGTGTTTACCGTCATCTCATGGGAGCCAATCAGCAAGCAGCGATTCTTCACGAATGGAACATCGATAAGATTGGTCCTGCGGCGGCCAAAACTGAGATACCGGCATTCATTAGAACAAAGTCGAATTCTCAGTGCGACTTCATCTCGGGAGAGGGAAACGAAGAAGCTCGCCGGAAGATACAGGCAGCAGCTGTGGACCTTGTTGTCATTGACGAAGAGGTCTCGGGTATTCTTTGGAAAGAACTCATGGCGCGTCGTCTTGCAAAAGGGGGACGCGTAGTAGTCGCAGCTACTCTACAGAGATCAGAGGAGTGGCTCCTCGACCTCGAACAGATCGCCATCACTGGTGATGAGCACATTCACCTTACGCGCCTGAAGACGAAGCGTGCCGTTGAGCGTGGACACGTCTCCCGGGATGTGTACGACGAGATGTTCACCTACCTGTCTGAAGAAGATAAGCACGTTATGCTGGAAGGCGGCTCTCGTAAACGTCAGGGTCTCGTGTATCCCGAGTTTTGTAAGAAACACATATGCAAGCCGTTCGAGATTCCTGCCGACTGGACTCGCTACTGCGGACTCGATCCGGGACGCAGGACGGCAGCTATTCTCTGGTTGGCTGTACCACCAGGTGAGAAGATCGTCTACATCTATCGAGAAGGTTACTTCCATGGTCTCCGCTACCACCAGCTTGCAAAGTACCTGAAGGAAAGTGAAGGCTACCTCTGGAATGAAAAAGAAAAACTATGGACTCGAACAGATCGGACAGAGCATATCCGAGTTAGGTGGATTGATCCATCTGCTTACTACCATACAGCCTCCGGTGAACCGGGAATTGGCACTCTTCTTTCCAGTGACTACAAGATTTTTTGCTCGCCAGCACCCAACGACGTCCATTTCGGAATCGAGAAGATTCATCAACTGTTGCAGGTTGGGATGGACGATCAACCTGGACTCAAAGTCTTCAGCACCTGCCGAGCGCTTATTAAGGAGTTTGGGACGTACCGATGGGTAGAAGACAAGGGGAGTACCTGGGCACATGAGCGAAAAGATGCGCCTGTCAAAAGGAATGACCATGCACTTGACGCACTGCGGTACATGGTGGCGGCAGGTATCATGCACGATGTGTCAGACGACCACATCCAGAAGATGCACTTCGAGCTGGAGAAGGGACTCGACATGGGCAAGATTGCAAGCAGTACGATGAAGGAACGAATGGAAGCGTGGTGGCGTAAGAAGCTGTCGCAAAAGCGAGGCAGTAAGACTGGTGGCCCGTACATAGGTGGGATAGGAAATGGCTGAGACCATTGAAAACCGAACGATACTCGTTGCTGACGTGCTGGAAATCACTATAGAGACCTAACTATTTTTTACAGTAGTTGGCCAAAGGGAAGAATGAAGTACCGGTAAGGTCTCGCAGGTAATCTCACTCCTATGTGGGGGGCGGCGAAAAAAGGTTTCGCCGCCCCTTTTTTGATGAGGCAAGATCAGCACATGGCTGATCTTGTAGAGGGCAATAAGACACTGTTGCGGCTCACTCTCATCTCTGAGTCAGACCGCACTCCGCGCGATCTCTCGGGTGGGTCGGCCAACCTCATCTTCTCGATTGATGGCGCGGCTGCGACCAGTGTGAGCATGACCCTTGAAGATCCGGCCAATGGCATTGTCAGTTTTCGGTTCAGTCCGACGCAGTTGACACCTGGCCGTATGAGAGCAGACGTCGAGAGTACGGACTCTGCTGGCAACACTGTCAGGGCTACAGATATCATCTCACTCCTGATCAGGAGGAAAGTGACATGACCCCGGAGTTGGGCATCCTGATCGGCTACACATTTTTCCTCTCATTCATCTTTTACTTCTCGCTCGCTCGCGTGCGAGAGGCCCACCGAGAAACCGTGGAGAGCCTGAAAGCAGACCAGAAGGCTCTCCATGCCCTCCTCAAAGATGCTCAGAACAGGATTCACGCAGCGACTCTGCATGACTACCTGGCTCTGCAGGGGCGTGAGAATGAGCAGTCGCTTGAGCCTATGCGACGAAGTGATGCGATTGAAGCTCAGATAGCAGCGAGATAGGAATGCCGCAGCCACTCAGAGTTGTACCCAGGCAGACAAGGGAAGCCAAACGCAACCCAAAGGTGAACGAGCAGAGGAAGCTTCGCTCGTTCTTCTCAGTTGACTGGAAGAACCCTCAAGACGTGGTCAACTTCGTTGGTGGAATGTGGGACACCCGCAGATCACGGAGGTCATGGCTTGAACGACAGTGGTACATCAACATCGCATTCTACATGGGGCACCAGTGGCTGGAATGGGATGAATCAAGAGGCCAGCTCTATCAACCGACAGCCCCGCCATGGCGTGTCCGTCTCACAGCAAATCTCGTGCAAGGAGTGGCCCGAAAGATTATGTCCACTATCTTGCGACAGAAGCCCGTGTTTACTGTCGTTCCTGCGACAGGAGATGCTGAAGACGTAGTTGCCGCACGGCTCCAGGAGAAAGTCCTGAAGTACTATTGGGGTGGTCCACTTGAAGCCGACACGAAGCTGGTGGATGCCATAATGTGGATGACTACTACTGGACTGGGTGTCTGGCGGCTTCACTGGGACCCGACGAAGTCGAACGAGGTGACGCTGTCATCAGATGATGTCACGGACAAGAACCTCATCAATGATTTGAAGAAGCTGGAGAAGAAGGGGGAGAACAAGGTCAACCTGGGCGAGGCCGTGCTTGAGCAGAAGTCGCCTTTCCAGATTGATCCTGATCCGTGGGCGACAACCTTCGAGTCTTTACCCTGGCTGATCGATACGACAATGCGGCCGGTCGAGTGGGTGCAGGATAGGTACCCGAAGAAAGGAAAGGACGTCCAGGCTGACGATGAAGACGACCTCCATTTCTTTGAAAAAAGGATTGCTGATCTTGCCGGGCCGGGGTCTGCAACATTTACTGGCGGACGATCTTCCCTTGCCGGCGTCAGGGGAAATCAAAGTATGGTTAACGTCCACGAAGTCTGGGCTCTGCCGTTTGGAAAGTTCAACCGAGGAATCTACGCTGTCGTCGCAGACGACACCCTCCTCGACATCCGGCAAAACCAGTACCGCGCGAACGGATCGGTCGCGCTCCCATACTCCTTCTTCGAGGAGATCGGAGTCCCTGGAAGACTCTGGCCCACCTGCGCGCTCGAGCAGTCGATCAGTCTTCAGGCCGAGTACAATCGAGGACGCTCTCAGATCATTGAGAACCGTAACCAGATGTCCAGGCCCAAGTGGCTTGTACCTGAGGGCGCGAATATTGGCGACTATGCGTTGACGTCTGAACCGGGCGAGGTTGTCAGGCACACATTTGGGCACCAGCCCACAATGTCAGTCCCCCCACCCCTACCAAACTATGTGATCAAAACACTCGAACTCGCTCGGTCAGACATTCAGGACGTGTCCCAGATACACGACGTCTCGCAGGGCAAACAACCAGGATCAGTGAGAGCAGGTCGTGCGATCGTTGCCCTTCAGGAACAGGATGCTTCCGTCCTGGCCCCGACGATCCTGGTTATAGAGAAGCAACTTGAGAAATTCGGCTCCATGACTATGGAGCTACTCAGCCGGAAGATCAAAGAGAACCGGCTGGTGAAGATTTCAGGCAAGAATGACTTGTATGAAGTTCAGGAATTCCTTGGGTCCGATCTTATCGGCACCAACAAGGATAAGCCAGGCGTCAACTACTTTGACGTCCGTGTCAAGATCGGCAGTCAACTTCCACTAACGCCGGATGCTCGACGACAGTTCATCACTGAGCTTGCTCAGTCTGGTGTCCTTGACATTGTAGCTGACAAACGCCGCATACTTGAACTACTTGAGCTGGGAAGTGAAGAGCCGCTCTACGACACTGCCCGGCTTGACTTTGCTAACCAGCGTCAGGAAAACCGCGTCATGATGGAAGGCATCGCCATGGAGGTTCAGGACTACGACGATGACGCAGTCCACCTCGAGGCGATGATAACCTTCCAGAAGACACCTGAGTATGCCGAGAAGCGCGACGAGAAGATCGACATCATTTTTCAGGACCACCGTTCACAGCATGAGCAGAACCAACAGCTCAAGGAACAGGGACAGGGCGTTCAGCAGCCTGACCTTCAGCAGCTCCAGCAGGGAGTGAACACGGAAGATGCTCTTGCTCGTTCAGTTGCCCAGGCCCGTACTCCACAGGGGATTTGACATGGGAATGAGAAGACGTCTGGGCAACAAGGGAACGCGTGGGCCGCAGGGAAAGCCCCAGAAGAAAGAGGCGAGACTACTTCCAGAACAACCAATTGGTAATCAGATCACAGGAATCTTGGGGCCAGTGCAACTGCTCACAAGTCTTCAGGACCCTGTGAAGGTCGGTCAGAAAGTGCTGGCTGACATTCGTGCGGACGCCCTCCGAAGGATGCAGGAAAGGAGCTTTTAATGCCTGACGAACCCAACGTAGAACCGCAGTCCACTCCAGCAGCCGAGCCTGCGCCTGCGCCTGCCCCAGTGGCAGAGCCGGCTCCTGCTCCGGCAGCAGAGCCTGCAGCGCAACCAGCGCAGAAGGCTGGTGAGTATCCGGTCGCAGCAGAACCTACTCCAGCTAAGCCATCTGGGGTAGCTCGATCGGTATACATGGGCCAGCCGTTCGAGATGAGCCAGGATCAGCTTGATCAGATTGTTTTCGCTGGCCTGTCTTCGATTGAGCAGCAGAGAGCTGTTGGACAGCAGCCGCAGCAACAGCAACAGCAACAGCCGCTTCCTGGTAGTCAGCCTGCACCTGAGGATGAACCTGTTACGGCGCTCAGAAATGAGATTGCCCAGCTCCGCAATCAGGTCAATGCTGGCACTTACGAGTCTCGTGTTCAGAACGAGACGAGTCGGATAAATCAGTCTCTCGACGCAGAGGTCGGGAAGCATGAGGTATTCACCGACAATCCGGATCTCGCAGAAGTCGGGCGCAAGAGCGCGCTCGCCCTTCTGAATGTCAATCCGAGGATGACAGAAGCGGAGGCGATGAAGTCTGTGGCTAACGATTTTGGTACGGCACTCAACAAGAAGAAGGATCAATGGGTGCATGGAAAGATGAGCGATGCCGCGTCAGCGGAGGCTGGACCTGGAGGTGAACCAACCGCATCTCCAGCAGGAGAGAAGCCACTGACTGGCAGGGACCTTATGCACGGGAGAGTTCGTGACAGGGCTCTTCGCCGTGTGGCTAACACACAACTGATCACGTAGTTTTTTGTTCAAGCTCATTGGCTGTAGTGAGCTTCTATAGAAAGGATTCTGGAGGAGGCTCACTATGGCTGGTTTGGATCTTACTGCTTTTGATGACATCTTGAAGATTGACTATCTCGGACCAGTCCGAGATCAGCTCAATAATTCAAGTGTCACGGTCTCCATGTTGGAGAAACGACTGGAGGATTTCCAGGGGAAGCAGGTCTTCCTTCCGCTCCACACCGGTCGTAACTTCTCGATCGGTTCCAGGGCGGAGGACGTGGACCTCCCCGGACAGACCTCTCAGGGTGCCCAGGTTTACGACAACGCGGTCTATACGACCAGTTTTCAGTACGGCAGAATTCGCGTGACTGGGCCGACTATCAAGTCGTCCAGGAACAACAAGGGCGCATTCATTCGTGCTGTCGACTCGGAGATGCGCGGTGTCACTCGTGACCTTCGTCAGTCGATCAACCGCCAGATTCTTCGTCAGGGTGACGGGAATCTGACAACCTGCAATCTGACCACTGGTTCAGTAACCGTCGAAGTAAACACGACGAAGTACCTTCAGGTCGGCATGATCGTTGACATTATGGACCTGAGTTCTGGCCCTCCTGCTGTGCCTGTCGGTTCGGGTGATAGTGTGGACGTAAGGAATCCCATCACTCCAACCAGTTTTACGGTGGGCTCGATTGTGAGTACGGTAGATGACGAGGACCTGGTTGTGCTTGAGGATACCCACGGTGATGACATCTGGGGCCTCGAGACGATCATCTCTACTGCCAATCCGCCTGTAGAGTCCGGCAACCAGGCGGCCACCTCTCTATTGGGTGGAATCGACAGGACTACCAATCCTTTCTGGCAGGCGTCGGTCACAACTCATACCGGTACGTTCGGTGGAGTGGGCGGTAATGCGCTCGATCAGATGCAGCTCACTATCGACACGGCTGACATCAACACCGACTCTGACATCAATTTGCTGATCACTTCACACTCGTTGAAGCGAGACTATGCCAGTGTTCTTGAGAGTCTTCGTCGATATCCCCCTGGGGGCGAGACCATCCTCAGTTCTGGGTACAAGGCTCTTGAATTCAACGGTATGCCGCTGGTGGCTGACAAAGACGCGGAAACGCTCACGAGTGGTGACGCGTTTGAGCGTATTTACTTTGCTGACACCTCGACCATGTGGATCGCGCACATGGGTGACTGGGACTGGATGCAGGAAGATGGCTCTATTCTCAATCGTATTCCTGCTCGGGATGCGTATGAGGCCATCTTGTTCCGTTACATGAACCTTGTTACGGATCAGCCCAATGCCAATGCAGCGTTGATTTCGATCAGCTAACCGATTCTTCGGGAGGCGGGGTGGCGTGTCTCCGGACACGCCGCCCATTTACTTATGTCTGGACCAGCGTTCAATGTTCCGGTCTCGAGGTCTGGAAGTCACTCGACGGCCGAAAAGCGAAAGCGTAAAAGAGATGCCCGGCGAAGGACGGTTGTACGGCGGGGGGAGTTACTTACAGCCACTTCTCCCGTGGACCTAAGCCGGGCATTTCTTCGACGCCTGAAGGAGCAGGACCCGAGGCTCGAGCTTCATTGGAATCCTCTCCTGAACAGGTTTCTATTGTACTCCAAGATCCTGGGCAATGTGCACAACCAGGCCGATGATCTTCTGGTGTATGAATGGGATCTCGATGGAGAGCGGCCAGGCTTCTGGCTTCTTGACTGGCTGAGGTGGGCAGACAAGTTTGCGAATGGATCGAAAAGCCCAAAGCGGGCGAGACGGGAGTACCTCCAGGGTCTCGAAGACCACGAGGACAAACGACTGGCCCACTGGGATGACCAGCGGATGCAGATGAGCGAAGAGGTGGCCAAGCACCTGAAGTGGTGCATCGACGGCCGGTGCTCGATCACAAGCGATTGGGGTAAACGCAGGTACATGAAATGACGACCATCCTCGATCCAGCCCTCGACCTGTCAATTGCTCCACTGACAAACACGCCACTCACGTCGACAGACACGACGTTTGAGCTTGCGGATCAGGTTGGAGACATTACGAATTTCCCCGACCCTGGCGCCTTGGGTTACTTTGCCTGGGTGTGGGCGAGGGAGCCAAACTTTCCGAATGTTGGGGATGCTAATCGGGCTGGCGTCGCCGAGAGGGTCAGGGTCACGACTCGAGACGTTGGACTCCAGACGCTTACGGTTACCCGGGGAGCCAGCCCGTTTGACCTCAACGCGAGTGGTGTCACGTACTGGCTCGTGGCTCCCATGAACGCGAAGTACGTTGATGACATCGATGATCGTCTCTTCAATTTCGTGGCTGGCAACCTGGTCACAACTAAGAATGTGCAGGTTCCAACTCTCTTTGCTGAACAGATTGACCTGGCTGTCACCACTCCTGGCGTTGGCTCACTAAGGTTTCTTGAGGATACAGCGAACGGTACGAGTGCAGTAACGCTACAGTCTCCCGCCTCTCTGGCGGGAGACGTGGCTATGACTCTCCTCGCTGCTCTTCCTGCAGGCCCTGAGTTTCTGCAGATTGACGCTGCTGGCGTGTGGTCGACAACGGCAGCGACTGCTACGGTCAGTCTTGATGGTGCCTATGATTCGGGTGGACCTGGAGCCGGTAGGATTGTCCTTACCACGGATGGTCCTGTCGAACTTCAGGGGGCAGATGGCCTTCGCATCAACCATTCGATTCCGATGATTGAGTGGGAGACTGATCTGGCCAATTTCAACTGGCGAACAGCTGCCAATGTTACAGCTGATATGTTCCACATTCAGCGTGGAGAACAGGACGCTGACATCTCGGATGACGTGTTCGTTGACATGCTGACGATGGATGGGTCGACACGGCGTGTTGGGGTCAATGTCACTTCTATCCAGGACACCCTGCATGTCTTCGAGCCAGCAGCCGTTGCGGCAAGGATTCGTCTCGAGGCGTCAAGCATAGCAGATGATGTAAGCATTGCGTTCCTTCAGTCCGGCGCGCCAATTTGGGAAACTGGACACGACGAATCTGTAAGTGGCTATGTAATCGGTCGTCTGTCATTCACCAACCCTGCACTCTTTATCCAGCTTGCTAATGGGTTTGTAGGGATCAACACAGTTTCCCCCCTAAGTGCTCAACTTGAAGTTGTTCAAAACCTTGCGGCGATTAACACACTTCTCGATCAGAACGCGAATGCTCCTGCACTTGTGATCGACTCTGAGGCCACCACTGCTACAGTGTTGGACATTCGACCCAGCGCCTCAAACGTGACCAGGGGCGCTATTCACATGGACGCGCAGCCTATCGCCTCCAATGCTCCTCTGCCTGGAGACTTATGGTTTGATGGTGAGCGGTTCGGATTCAAGACTGGGAATGTCAACCAGAACGTCAGTCTTGGGCCATGGGGGATTTCTGGAACTCCAGCCAGTCGGGGCATTTCTGGTGGGGTCATATTCCCTCTTAGAGAGCAGGTGGTTCTTGTTGTCGGTGAAGGTGCAGCTCCGGACACTCTTAACACGATAACTGAGTCGCCCATAGCTCAGACTGGAGAGATCATTTACCTTCGTGGTGCCACCAATGCGATCACTGTCGTTAGTGGAGCAGGTAACATTTTTGTGAATGCTGGTGGTTCCAGGACTCTCAATAGTGTCAATGGAAGGGATGTTCTGACGCTCATGAAGATTGGTCTCGATTGGGTAGAGACAGCGTTTTCCAATAATGTGTGAGGCATCATGTTTGGCGGAGAAGCATTCGGATCTCAGTCATTTGGATCAACAGGCGATGCGCTTGTCGTCGTCGCCGTGTGTCCGCCAGGAATAGATATCGACGACATTTGTACGGCTACAGACCTCCCAGGGCAATCAATCGATGATCTGTGTGAGTGCATAACATGAACTTTGCTGAACTGAGAACAGCGTTCTACGACTACATTGATGATCAGGCCAAAGATCTGTTCAAGACAGACCAGGCAGCCAGGCTGCTCAATGAAGCTCAGCGCATGATGGCCCGAAAGCTGGAGACTGTCGACGAGGACTACTTCGTCAAATGTCAGGGGTACACCGTAACTGCCTCACAGACTGACCTGGTCTTTGATCTCCCCGCTGACTTCAAGAGAATCAAACTTCTGGAGAGACTCCAGGAAGGCATCAGTAGTGGCGACCCCATTCCTTTCTACTGGGTCGACATGCCAGAGAGGCATGAATGGGAGCCGTGGCCTCCCCACAAGATTCGGAGTCATAATCGTCCGGCAGCTTACATGATTGGTCAGCGTTTTGGAATCGTCACTCCGAACGAGGATTACACTGCCAGGCTCTGGTACTCATTTTCCATCCCTGAGCTGAGTGATGAAGGTGACGTTCCGATCGCAATCCCCCCAGACTTTCACGGTATCATTGCTCTCCAGGCAGCAAAGCTTGCCATGGCCATTGAAAACCAACCGTTCCCCATGTTAGATGAGCTGAACCAGGGGATCGATGAGATTGTCAGGACGACGAGTCAGAGGCAGAGGCAGCAGCCTCGTTATGTTCACGTTGTAGACTGGCAAGGTAGGGGCTAATGCCTACTCCCATCACGATCGGTGGCCCATTCATTGGGATCAACCAGACTACGGAGTCGAGGGAGATTGACCCTCGAGAAGCACGTGACGCGCTCAACTGTATGCTTGATCAAAGTTCTATTGACGCTCGTCTTGGTTTTGACTCGGGCGCAACGGCCCCTAATGGATTTCCAATCGAGGGTACTCACGACTACCGACAGAACGACAGTACTCGGATTTTTCTGGTTAAGGCCGGTCCTCAGCTGTTCTCACTTTCTGGCACGGTCTTTACAGCAATTGGAGGGCCTGTTCTTACGGCTGGCAACCTGGCTCAGTTCCTCTCGCTGAACAACAGGGTGTACATTGCCCATGGCGGCACTCCGAAAGTTACCGACGGGACGGATCTCTTTGACTGGCAAATCACCAAGCCTGCATTCGCCCCTGACGCAATCCCTAACGGTGCGATTGGGGATGGAATGCTTAACGGTGAGTATGACTACAAGTTCGTCTTCTTCTCATCGGAGTGGGGCCAAGAGAGCCCAGCGTCTCCGTCGACTAACCAGGCTGACACTACAGCTGGCCTTGAAGTTACGACCACTGTTACTGTTGAAAACCAAAACGTTGAGCTGACCAGCTTTAACACGACCCTGGATACCCGTGTAGATAAGTACCGTATATTCAGGAGAAAGGTGTCGAACTTTGAAGCAGACTGGTTCTTCATCACCGAAGTGGATTCCACGACGACCACGTTCATTGACCGAATCCCTGATAACAATGTCGATACGACTGATCTCGCCCCCCTTACGTTTGATCCTCGGTTTCCTGATATCCGGTTCGTCGCAACGAACGCGGGGACGGTCTTCGCCGCAGGAATAGATGATGAGCCGAACAACATCTACTTTAGCCCCGTCGGTAAGACGGTACTTGGAAACTTCTTCACTATTGATGATCGTATTACAGGTCTGCTTCAGTTTCAGGGAGAGCTGGTCGTTTTCACGCAGTCTTCTATCTGGCTTGTGTCTGGCAATAGTGTGGGTACGCTATTCCCGCGCAGGACGATTGTCGACCGTGGATGTCTTGCTCCTTTCAGCATTGTGCCTGTGGACAATCTCATCTACTTTTTGAGCGAGAATGGTGTCTATGCCTATGACTTGTCCAGAGTGTTCGAGGTCAGTCGTCCTGTTAAACCTCGCTGGCTGTCACGGAATTTTGCTCGGGACTTCCTCATCAAAGGAGTCCACGACTGGGAGAACTCAGCGGTGTGGTGGGTGTACTCCGACGGTACCTCTGTTACGAACGACGCACTGCTGGTCTACTTCTATCGAAACAGCCAGGTTGTTAATAAGCAGTCGTGGACGAGGTGGGACATCCCGGGCGTCCAGTACTGCGGTCTGATCACCGACTCACTGACAAACCTGAGAGAGATCAAGCTGGGCTTCGACGACGGCCAGGTCACCACGTATGGCGACGGGGCTAACGATGATGGCAACTCCATTGAGTACTTCTGGGAGAGTGGGCAGCAGGACGTTAAGACCCCGACAGTAAAGAAGCGTTGGCACGAGCTTGAATCTGAAATCATTCGGAAGAACCGAAACGATTTCATGAATGCCTCGATCAAGATTGACGACCGTGACAACTTCGAGTTTGTCGGTGAAACGCAAGACGTAGTGAATGAGATCTGGAGAACGCGGCTGTCCCGCAGGGCAGCACAGCTGGCGATCAGGTGGTCAGCGCAGCTGGATGGTCCATTCCGTTTGGTCAGCTGGAACTACATGGTCGACAGGTCGGCGAGGGAGTCAAGGCGATGAGTCCGATTGCCAATCAGAATATTGGTAAGCTGCATCACTATAATGACGCACAGCTGAACACTGAGTTCGACCGTATCTATGACTTCTTAGCCTTCGGCAAGTTTCCAGAGGAGTCTATCGATGGCGGGAAGTTAGCCAGGGGTAGTGTCCAGGAAAGAAAGTTGATCCTGCCCCTGTCGCGCGATGCTTACATTGATCAGGACATAATCGACATCATTGTTGGCTCTATTGAGGTTGACAACCACATAGTTGATGTCGTTGTTAACTCTCCGATTGTCGCGCAGTTTGTTATCGATACCATGCAACCGCTCATGGACCTGAAGCAGGACCTTCTGAGCTATATTCTTGTGAGGGATGAGAAGGCGAACGGAATTAACGGAGGTACATTTACAAATGGTGCCTGGAGGACTCGTGACCTGAATGCAATCGTTTCAGATGACGACGGTCTTGTGTTGTCTCTGTTATCGAATCAGATAACCCTTACGGCCGGCACCTACAAAACCCTCATTCGCTGTCCTGCCTTCAAGTCCAAGGGACACACTGCTCGGCTCTTCAGCATCACAGACTCAGCGGTAGTTCTTGATGGTGGAACACAGTTCATGGATGGAAGCAGCTCAACAAACGCCTGGATTCAGGGCTTCTTCACAATCGCCGGCACCACAATCTTAGAAGTCCAGCATTCAGCTGAGCAGACTCAGGCTACCGATGGATTTGGAATAGCAACTCCAGCGGCTGCCCCAGAGCCGCTGGAGATCTATACTGAAGCAGAGTTCTTGAGGATACCACCCGGACCCTGATAATGGCTCTCCTACCTGTAGACCATGACGTTCCCTTTCTTCTCAGCCGACTTCGACCAGGAGCTGAGTGGGGATGGAAAGGCGGCACGCCCAGGCAGACAACCAATGTTGATTGGCGTGACGGTGTACAAATCGAGCCGACAGAGGCGGAGTATCTCGCTGAGCACATCCTGTTTCAAGGAGAGCTGATTCAGGCCCAAACAACTCGCACTGACCAGCTGACCCGCATTGGCCCTCTTGTGGGACAGAATCCGAAGAACCTTACGATACCTGAGACGGGGCATTTGGTTGAGGAGTTGATGGTCAGGGCCAAGGCACTCGATGAGAACGGCGACATTATCCCATTAGCTGATTGGGGATCAGGAGTAGGAATACCATGAGTCAGAAGACGGCGAAGAGGCGAAACAAAGAGGCGATCAAAAAAGCAGCTGACAATGGGGCTCCTCCGAAAGATACTGCTGTAGAGAAGCCACCATTGCAGGTACCATATGATTTGGCTGAACAGATCCTGGGCTATCTGGGAAAAAGACCGTATCAAGAGGTCGCCCCAATGATCGGTGGCCTCATGAGGTGCGCTCCCAGAACGATGAGGAAGTAACCATGGCCAATGGATTCGGGACTGGGGGACTCAGTAATGTAGGTCAGGCGGCTACCACTGCTGTGGGCGCTGCAAACGCGGCACGACCGCCGACGATAGGTGGACCAGATGCGCTGGGCGGCCCTGGCCCCACTGCTGCCCAGGGTCCAACGCCGCAGCCTGGAGGGTTCAGCTTTGGAGTACCGCAGGCAGCTGGCTTTGGTCAGAGCACTGGGTTCGGCTTTGGCCTGACACCTGAGCAGACAGGACTTGGCGAGGCCCAGCAGGGAGCAGGCGGTTTTCAGCCGATCCCCAGAACTCTGAGTGGCTCAGAGATTGAGGCGCTCAATGTTGAACGCCGTGCCCAGAACTTGCCACCATTTGATCCCCGAACAATAGGCGCTTTCAACATTCGTAATCTGCTTGGGCCTTTGGGTTTCATTGCTGACCCGACCAGCTTTTTCCGTGGTCAGGTTCCTGCGATCGAAGCGAACCTGAACTTCCAGAATCTTCTGCAAGCTCAGTCCGACAGGCAGCAGGCTATCACTCTGCTGGCACAGCAACGTGACGTGATCGGTCAGAGCCCTGAAGCACTTCAGGCATTGGCTGTAGCACAGAGAAGACTTGAGCAGCCAGAGCCCTTCACCCCAGAGGAGGTATCCCAACAGCAGTCTGCCATTCGCCAGAGGGGTGCTCAGGGGATTGAGTCTGCTCAACGACAGCAGCTGGAGTCGCTGGCACGACAGGGTGTGCGCGGTGGCGTGACTGCTTTTCAAGAGGCTGGTCAAAGACAGGCTGGTGCCCGTCAGGTCTCTGATGAACTTCAGCGACTGGCAATTCAGAACGCACTGCAAAGGGATATCAACGAAGCGCAGGCTGTCGATCGTTTACAGGGTATTACGGGACAGAATGAGTTGCGTCAGATTGCTCTCAACCAGGCGCTCAGTGAACTCTTCACCGCAACGCGCGGAGAGTTCGATCTCTCTGGCCTGGTGGCCAAGGAGAGGAAGTCTGAACGAGGACTCTTGAGTAAGATAGGATTCTTCTAATGCCACCTGATCTACTTCAATTTCTGTTGGCTCAGCAGATTCAATCTGGCGGCGGTGGACTTGGTGGCGGTGGTCCGCTGGGCGGCGGTGGTACGTTTGGCAGCAGTGCTGACTTTTTGGTTCCGCCGTTTCGTGGAGGTCCAGGCCCTTCTGATCCCTTCGGGGGCATTGGATTGCAGGCAAGTCAGTTAGGACAGCTTCCGGACGCCAGAACTTTACAGCAGCCGGCTCCTCCTCCCGTCGGTGCTATTGGCGGCGCTGGCCTGGAGGGTTTCAATCCGAACGCTGGCCTTGGAGCCCTGGGTGGTGGGGCGCTCGTTCCTCAGCCCTTGGGTGCGACCACTGCCTCTCAGCTTCAAACAGGCGGTCAGGAAGAGCAGGGACGATCATTCCTTCAGATCCTTGGGGACATTGTTGGTGGTGCCGGAGCTGGACTTGCTGGAAGTGTGGCTCGTGCCCGTCTTGGTGGAGGTGGTGGCGGGGGCGCAGCCCCTGGAACTGGTGGCGCGGCGTCATTCCCTGGAGCAGGAAGAGTTCTCGGTGGTGGGCAGCCTGGCATCTCCGGCGCACAAACGGCGCAGGTAGTCAACGCGCTCGGGCTGCAACAGCAGGCGGACGTCGCACAACAGCGACAGCTTTCAGCTGACCTTCTTGGATCTCTCATCGGTGGCATCGGTGGCGGTATCGCCGGAGGCATCGGCGGAGGAGGCGGGGGAGGTGGCGCAGCCCCCGCCGTTGCACCTGGCGCTGGTAGTGTGGGTGGTATCGGTGGTCTCAATCCTCAGTTGAGTGCAGGCAGCCTTGGTTTCGTGAGGTAGTACATGGTATCTCCAATCTTCCCCGGAGTCGGAACGCAGTCGAGGGTTGCTCAGGTCATCCAGGCTGACAACGAGCTGCGGCTGAGGCAGGAGGCTCTCAATCGTCAGAGTGGTCAAAATCTGCTTGAGACTGGTGTGCAGACAGGCTTTGGAGTTAACCAAGCTATTCAGCAGGTGCTCGATCGTCAAGCGGCAGAGAGAGAAGCTGCAGCAACCAGGACCGCAGCACTGACCGAGATCAGCAGAACTGGCCAGGAGCGAAGGCTGACTCAGGGGCAGCTTGCGAGTCTGGGAAGAAAAGAAGCTGAGCGTGTTGAAGGTGTTACGGAGAGAGAGCTTCTGAGGCAAGAGAGGCGTGTGGCTCCAGGTGGTGAGGAATTCCTGCTGGAGCGTTTGAGGAACGAGGAGAGAGATGCTGCAGCGGAAAGGCTTGCCAATATCAGGATTCGGGGTCAGCTTGAAGGCGGCCCAGTTGCAGCGGCGCGGGTGGCCATAGAAGATCGTCCAGGTCGGCTCAGAGAAGAGGAGGAATCTCAGCGTAGAACGGCGCAGATTGCTGTTGATTTTGCGCGTGACCCGATTAAATTTCTCGAGGAAGAACTCAAACAGATCCTCACTACCGTCCAGAAACTCAAAGAGAGCGGGCGACTCGATGAAGCCGAGACTGTAAGGACGACTGACATACCACAGCTTCTGGATCTATATGAACAGCAACTTCAGGCTGATCCGACAAATCGATCGCCATCGCTGGACCTATTTCTTGAGCAGAGGAGAGAAAGAGAGAGGACAGCAGGGGTGGCAGCTGATGCGGCGGCAGCTGACCAAACACTTGAAGATGCTGCTGCGCGAGCTTCACGTCTCCGTCAGCAAGATCAACTTCCGTTCTTTGTCCCACAAGGTGTTCCGGGATTCGGTCCAGGAAGGCCGTTCTAAATGGCACGTGAGAGACGTAGACGGCGTCCAGGTCGTCCAGGTATTACCAGGCTGCCAGCACGCCAGGTTGCCACCCAGGCAGAGATCGAGGCTCGTGCTCGTGAAGAAGGCCCTGGTATCCTCGGAGGGCTGGGCGAAGCTCTTGCTGTGCCTGGTGACATCACTCGTGGTGTACTCGAGCAGATACTTGACTTCATTGACGCAGAACGGGATGTTCCGTTTCAAAGAAGGACTGCGCGTAAGTTTCTCGAGGAGGTCGTAGGTGTCACGCCACCGGAGTTCGACATCGGCGACCCTCTCAGCACTGGAACCCTGGGTGGCGCCGCAGTCTTGGCCACGGACATCCTCACTGACCCACTATCCCTGATCACAGGGTTTGGGCAGCTTGCTAAAGGAACCGCTGCTGCAGCGAAAGCGCAGAGGGCTGCGCGTGTGGGCAAGGAAGTCGGCAGGCTTGGTGGTCGGCTCGAGGCACCACTATCGGCGCAAGCCGCACGCAGGGCACCTCTGCCCACGGCAGCACCAGTGCGTCCAGGGGCTGAACAACTTCCCAGTGTTGAGGATCTAATCCGTGGCCTGGGTCCCGAGGACCTGAGCGGCCTGGACGTACAGGACATCCTGCGTGAACTTCCAAGGGAAGTCACAGCCTTTGGTCTTCCTCGTGCTAAGGTTGCGGAGTTCAGCAGGGAACAGCTGGAAAGAGCTGGGGAACTGAGTGCTAAGGCGAAGAAAGCTGGCTTTGATCTGCCGACTACACCTGTATTGCCACGTCCTACTGTCGGCCCGGTCAAGCCAGCGATTGCAGCCTTGACCACAACGCCGAGGGCGCCCGGTCAACGCGAGACACTCAAAGCCCTGCTCGAAGCGCCGACAATCGGTGAGCTTCCGAAGGGTTTGAAAGGAGTCTTCAAAGAACTCGGTGAGCAGTTCCAGCCGCAGGTCCGTCCGTTCGAGCTTAGCGATGTTGGTGAGGCTGGTCAGAAACTGCTTGCGAGTGTGCCGACGAACACGAACGCTGCAGTCAGGAATCTGATCCAGATTGGCTTCGGTGGCAAACGGCTGCGCGTTGGTCTACCTGGCAGGTTCGGGCAGAAGATCGAGGCAAGGATAGCCCAGGTGGTCGGGACTCCAATTGTGCTGGCTGGTCGCTTGATCGCGCTGCCGTTCAAGAAGATCATCGCTAAATCTCCTGCGGCAGCTGATGCAGCAAGGCTGTTGAGGGGTCTTGTGTCTGCGCGTGTTGTTGCAAGAGGTAAGGAGTTTGCCAAGAAGCAAGAAGACCTGATAGTTAAGAACATTTCTGACAATATCATTCTGACTGGCAACCCTCCAGATGAAATCGCTGATGTAATCAGGCAGGAGTTCTTCACAGATATCACCAATGCACGCCAGCTTGGTACGAAGCGGGTGCAGGAGATCTATGGAGAGCAAGCTGCGTTGTTTGTGCGTGACCTGAACCAGATGGTCGACCAGGCAACAGCCAGTCAGTTTGCCAGAGGTGCTCGCAATGACTCACTTATTACCGACTACGCAGAACGAATTCTCACTCCCGCTGGAAGACTTGCACTCAAGGAAAAGGGAAAGTCCGCAGAGTACCGTAGTTTCCTCGTTGAACAGGCAAACTTATGGGAGAACTCCCAGTTCAGCCGTCGAGATTACACGCGGGACGCCCTTAACACTGACGCTGACCGATTCTTCAGAGAACAACTGGGACTGACTGACGGGATCGACGCTATCGATTTGGGTAAAGTGGACCCTCTCTTGTCTGAGGACTTCGGCACTATTCTTGAGCCAGCGTTCAAAGAGATCGATGACATTCTTGCTGGCGTTAGAGCTGCACCTACAGAGATAGGGACTGCAGACCTGTTCAGCAACTTGTCGATCATCAAGAACGGAATGGCTCTCAGTGATCAGAAATTCTCTGCTGCCTACCTGAAGCACTTGATTCAGAACAGGGGCATGGAGCTTCCAGAGGCCATGACTGAAGTCAGGAACCTGGCCGGTGGTGGCGTAATCGATACCGCTGACTTGCCAAACACCGTGGCCTTCCTTCAGAACAGGCTCTTACCTGCAGATGTGAACTCCAAGTTCTTCAATCTCAACCCAGCAGAGACCGTGGCACGCACTGTTCGTGAGCGTAGCATGACGGTGATCAATGCTGAGCTGGCACAGAGCTTCGTCAAGGACCTGACCAACATACCAGGCAAGGCTGGAGACATGCCGGTCGGCAAGTTCATCAACGCAGTCGGCCTCAGACGATTGGGAAACCAGAGCTTCAAGTCTGGCGATCTCCCTGCGATCAATCGTGCACTCGAGAACGTTGGCATCAGTTCAGCCGCCACACTTCCCGCTGAGGCTGCGGCTGAGTTCATCCAGGTGTACGGGAAGTTTGAAAAGCTGTCGCCCACAAAGTTCCGGAAGTTTGTGGAAGAGATCTGGGACCCACTGAGTTCCGTGTTCAGGATTGGTGCGACTGCTCCACTCCCATTCACCGCGTTCCATGTGCGTAACTTCCTGTCGAACATCATGCTCAACTACATGGGTGGGGTGACGGCCGGGAAGCACTACATCGATGCGTTCAAGCAGTTCTTCTCGACGAATGAAGCGGCTGCCAAATGGGCTGGCGTCAAGTTTGATCCAGTAAGAGCGGAGCTGTACACCGGGCTCGGGCTCACCAAAGGTGGCCAGCTTGGTCAGATTACAGACGCTGCAAGCCAGGAGCTGTTACAACGGCAGGTCATTCAAGATCCAGAGGCACTCGGTGCACTGGCTGGCCAGGTCGGCAGATTCAGGGGAACAGGAGCCGACGTCATAGAGAAAGGCCTCGACAAAACAGCAGCAGCTGTCAACGTGACGTTGCAGCTTGCCAGGCAGAATCCCCTGTCTCGTTGGGGCTTCGGGCTTGGCACATTCGTTGAGGACACCTCCCGTATTGCTCACTTCCTGGCAAAGAAGCAGAAGAGATTCACCAACATCGAAGCCATGGCGTCGGTGAACAAGTTTCTCTTCGACTATTCCAACGAAGCCCTGAATGGTCTCGAGAAAGGGCTGTTCAACAGGCTGTTCTTCTTTTATCGTTGGCAGCGGTTTGCTCTCCCGCTCGTAGTCAACACCTTCCTTGAGGACCCAAGGAGAGCTGCTATTCTTCTCAAGGCAACGGTTCAGCCAGGGGTGGAACGGCCAGCTGGCATACCGGAATTCATCCGGGAAGCCGCTGGCATTCCGGCCGGGCCAGTTGACCCTGAGACAGGAGAGCAACCGTTCATCTCCAGGTTTGGCTCGCCGTTCGAGGTGCTCGGAGCACTCGACCCGACTGTGGCAGGCGGTGGTATCACTCAGTTCGGTCCGTTCGGTGGGTTTGTCAAGCTCGGTCGTGAGCTGTTCCAGCAGTCTGTTCCTCTCATTCGTGGCCTGGCGGAGTTCATTTCTCAACAAGACTTCTTCCTCGGCAGAGAGCTGGCAGAGCTGGACAAAGCAGGTTCTCTCCAGGCTTTGATCGGCTCAGGCCTGGCTGGCCTCACTGGGGTTGAGGGGTTCAAAGGTTTTGGTCAAGAGGTACCAAGGCCGAGAGGGGAAGGACAGAGGTTCAGGACTCGGCCTGACATTCGTTTCCTTCTCAGGAACCTACCGATATCAAGATTCACCCAGACCACGTCACGATTGGCAGAGCTGATCGGGCGTCCCCTGGGCGAGGCTACTGGACTTCCAATCAGTCCGACACAGATCGGAGAAGCTGCCGGAGTCTTCGAGCCTGGTGCTGAACGCAGGGAGAAAAGTACAACAGAGGAGTTTCTCCGCACTGTACTGGGTATCTCTCTCGCCGACGTTGATGTCGCAGAGGAGGCGAAGAGACGCGCGCAGCGTGTGGCTGGCGCAGAGCTTGAAGAGGCGCAGCTTCGAGGAGAGGTTGGTCAGCTGCCAATCTTCCTCCCAACAGAGAAGGCACGCCAGGCTCCAGGCAGGGAGGTCCTCGATCTCCTGGATGAGTTCAGGAGGATATCGGAGTCTACACCACAGCTACCGCAGCTACCACAGCTGCCGCAGAGGTCGCGCCTGGGTGCTGTCAGACGATGACGCTGAACCAGGTAGTCTGATTCCTGGTGTGACCCAGATTCAGTATAGATACGACTGTCGGCCACACTTCGCTCAGGTGATCGTCCCAGAGGAGAGGGTCCGTATCACTCATCTGGAAGAAGCATCCAAGCTTCGTGGCTGACTTGATTCCTTCGAGTGCCAGCTTCACTTTCTCTTTGGGTATGTCCTCCATGACATCAGCGCAGTACCCGTAGTCAGCATGGAGACAGCCCGGCAGGTTCCAAAGGCAGGCACGGACCAGTGGGTAGTGTGCGGCGAGATGCTCATCAAGAGCATTAGATGCTATATCGAGACCGGTAACGTTACCGCAGCCTTCTTCGGCGAAGACCGTTAGAGCCGCACCCCTTCCACACCCGAAGTCGATAATCGTATCTGTTTCACGAATACCGAGGCTCCTTATTGCAGCCTGTACGATTGGACCTGCCGGACATTCCTTTGATCTGTACTCACGTGTACGCCAGAGACCTGACCACTTCTCCATCTCTCTGACTTCTACCTGGTCTCGGTGGGTTGATCTGTCTGGCATGAATGGTGCCGGTCTTTGTTGTCTGTCAGGATCGTTGTACCTGCCAGCGTCAAATGCTCCCCGCAGAAGTTTCTTCAGGAGAACGGTCCGATCTCTGCTGTTGCGTACAGAGATCTCATGGCACAGCTTGTCGATGTCTGCGGGGAGCGCGTTCAGTAACTCGGCGAACCTCAACCTACTTTAGTTTTCTTTCCGGCACAGCGTGCTCTGAACAAGCCTTGCTGCTTGTCAGTCAGAGGCTTCCCCCTGATCTGCTGGTCCTTCACGATCTTGCACGCCTTACGCTTACTCAGTCCCTTTTTCTTGGCCACGTGCTGCCTCCTGTTCTTGTGCCGCTCTCACGTGTGTTGCATGGTCGTCCGCTGCCACTGATACAGGTTCCGGCTCAGGCTCTTTCTTTGCATACGGAATTTTCTGGCTGAGCTGGCATGCTGCTCGGATCACACGCCAGAGAGCAGCCATGAGCATGACCTTCTTCCCGTCACCGGCAACCGTCTTTGCAATGTGGTTGCGAAGAGTCATGAAGTCCGGGTGCTCCTCGATCAGATCATCAAACTGCTTTACTCTTGGCATTCTCGCGCTCCCTTCTTCTTGCTTTGCGCTTGATCCGCTCGAGGTCGCCGAGCCTTTCACGGAGGTGCTTGATCTCCCTTCTCGCAATCGGGAGATCGACTTCAACCGTTTTACAAATGCTGAAAAGATATTCTGTTTTGGCGTCAGGGGTCATCCTCCTGAAGTCACTGTGTTCCATTCAAACTCTCTCTCCGTAGCCAGCGTCTGATCGCAATCAGATCATACACTATCTTGCGGCGGGTCAGTCTTATGAACGGGAGCGGGCGTTTCACCCCTTTGCCTTTCCGATAGTTGTAGACCGTCTCCTTGCTGACCTTCAGATACCTGGCCACCTGGCGGGTGTCCATAAACTCCGGGGGCATGGATTCTGTAGTACTCCGCGTCTTCTACCAGATCGTCGATCCCGAGCTGCTCGAAGGCTTCTGCCGCACTGTCTCCGTATCCCACTTCACCGAAAGACTTTGCTGTCCACTCTATATCTCCTGGCTCAGGTGGGATCAACTCTATTTCAAATACTTCTTCTTCCATGACATAACTGTCTCTTCTGATTGGGGCACAATGCAAGAAGAAAGTGTACAATTGACATGGCTGTTCTGACCGGGTGCGGACAATGGAAGAAGCTCTCATGAAGCTGGTCATTACGATACCAGCTGCGGCTGCTGTGATCGTGATGGCGTGGTTGTTTCTCAAGGCACAGAGGACTCACCAGGCAGACCACAACAAACTGACAAAGGAGATCACTGAAAGATTTACAAAATGTCACAGTGAGTGTACCGAAGCTGTTAAGGAGAATCGTACGGCAGTGGGCGAGAATACTATAGTGCTCACCCGTCTGTCGACTCTGCTCGAAACAAGGCAAATCGGAGGTGACCAATGATCTTGCCACTTGTGATGATATTCGCGTTGGCTCCCCAGCCAGCGCCAATCGATATCGGTCGTGATTCTACAAAGCAGTTCGCTTTTGACTGGAGTGGTAACTATGAAGACGGAACACCAGGAGCTGAAGTCGCAGAGGTCGAGTTCCAGTATTCTCCTCCAGAAGGAGGAGGCCAACAACGCTGGGTCAAGATACCATTTGTTGCGACAACAGGAGAGAACCGAGTTCCTGTTAGAGAGGCTCTCGCTGGCATCCCGGCTGGGATATACAATCTGCGAGTCAGACTGCTTGACCCAGGGGGACAGCCCTCAACCTATTCGACCCCATTGCTGAGCATTCGAGTGCGAGTAAAAAACCCCTCAGCCCCAGCGAATGTGCGCGTCGTGTTGCTTTACTCAGACGATTCACCCGCTGGCTGGGGAAAGAAGCTCAGAAGCATCTCATAGCCTGGTTCAAGGAGCGTTACTGCGTTGCGGGAAAAAATCAAAAAAACTATCGGTAAGCAATCCTTACGAGAGGAGGTGATGCCTGTTGGACCCCAAAAACCCATTATTGTAGAGAGGACACGTGCCGGGGATCGAACCCGGATCTTTGATCATGCGTGACCTTGCGCTTGACCTTGCCATGCAGGAATCGAACCCGCCTCGTCCTTCGCCCTTCTTACAGTAAAGGAGTACCACCAGGCTCACGTGTCAGTGTCATATTCGCAGTGTTTCTCGAGCGCGAAGACTGTGTTCTTGAACTCTTCCTTGTTGACCGGAGTCATCTTCTTCTTCGGGTGCCACATGCCGGGGGCGAACACATACTCTCGCTTGATGCCATCGCGTTCGAGATTATCGTGAGCATGGTAGCTGAAGTCCCTCGCCGGTTCGTCATTCCTCACCATCCTGTCGAAGTCGAACAGGTGCTGGGGTGGCGAGCCATGCTTCACATAGAGCCGGAGTGGCTGGCCCTTGGGCGCGCCCATCCAGAAGTACGCGGTGTTGGAGCCGGTCCTGTTCGTGTCCTTCCACATGCGGTGGACATTGAACGAGTTTGGCGAGATGAGGGGGCTGTCCTGTATCGGGAAGATCAGCTTTTTGGTCTTCGGGATGAAGACCGCAGCGGCGAACGCCCCGACACCGAAGATAAAACTACGTCTGTTCTCGCTCGATTTCATCTGGCAGCTCCGTCAGTACTTCTTTCTCTTGGACATATCCGCTGAACAGCGTGGCAACGTGCAATTCGGCCAAGTCCTTGGTTGCGTAGACTCCCCTGACCTCAGTGGCGTAGTAATCGCCGTCGTCCATCGCCATGTAGATTTTCAAAGTGGCCCTTGGTCACAGGTGCTCGATCAACCTCCCCAGGCGGCGGGTTTTGTCCGAGACTGCCCGCACTGACCGGGTCAGGGCCATAGAAAACCCCAGGCGTGTTGCCAATTCACACTACTCCGCCGTTGCCAGCGCGCCGGGACTCGAACCACGGATTTCCTGGTGGCCATTCTAAAGAGGACCGGTGATCGCTGCTCGGCGGAAACGGATCAGACAACAACCGAGGTCACGGCGGCCGGTCCTGGTTACGATACCCGAAAGAAAATGTGCCGGGCGAGGGCTTCATGCAAACCGCAGCGGTAGGGTACCTCGCAGCAATCAACCCCCTCCGGCATGAGACGACATACTACTTTTCCAAGGGCATGTCAAGGCTGCCCGCGCTGACTCGAGCCACTCCCCGTTCTCTGGCCAGCCATCTTGTCAGCCTGGCCACCGGGGAACACCCGCTGCGGGTCCCCGCCACTACGGCTGGCTGAGGAGTTCATCCCAGCAGCGCCTCCGCCTCCGAGGTCCGGGCGGAACTCATCCTTCATTCCGAAATTGGCGGGTACGCTTTTCGCTTCGTTCGCTGCCTGTCCCATCAGATCTTACCTCCAAGGATTTTGCTGAGTACTGGAATGTGCCCCTTTCCACGCTTCGGTCCTCCCTTACCGGTTGTCTTGCCGGCGACCTTTGCCTTCGAGGTGTCGCCAGTCCTGGCCTTGTCCCTGTTGATGATAACTTTCGGTGGCATCTATCCTCCTATCCTACATATCCTGAGCCTGCAGTCCTCTGTTTCTTTGGTATCTTTCTCTTCGGCTTCTTCCTCTTTGGGTTGTTCTTTCTAACCTTGCCCGGATGTTGCGGCATCTGACTTCCTCCTGTTGGCTCTCGCCATTCCTTTGCTGATCGCCCTCCACACGCCTAAACCTAAGGCTGTAACGACGCCGACGATACCGGTCGTCTCCCATGCAGTGAGTGCATCGCCGACAGCTTTCGTCATTTCCTTCACACCTTCGACGGCTCCCGCACCAGCGTCAGCTCTCTCCTCGGGGGTCCAACAGCCGGCCAGCAGGCTAATCGCCAACAAGCAGGCGGACGTCGAGTACACTCGTAGCATCTGCTGGTGTATCCTTTACAACTCTGATCTTGAAAAGTTGAATCGACTTCAGGGTAGTGATGGCCGTTCCGATCACAGCTGTGCCGGTCAAGGCAGCAGTAAGCCCGAGGCCGAACTGTATCGCCACTGTATTGTCACTGGTTGGTAGCTGCGCGCTGAAGAGTTCGACTGCTTCAAGGAGTGTCACCCCATCACGCTCATACAAGTCACAGAAGACAGAAAAAGTACCGACTGTCGCAGCTGTATTATCTACAACTGAATAGAGTTTGAACACGAAGTTGTCACGCCCGTCGATCAGTTCGGACTCGGCGTCTGCTGCGTCCTCCAGGTCGACGGTCTCGAGGCCAAGAGTAGACGGCTCGATCTCTGCTGATTTGCTCCTGAGTTGAATCGATTCTCTGATCGCTGAAAAGGCCATGGGTTGTACTCCTGAAAACTGTGAGAATGCAAGTCCGGCTCCTGAATTCCAGTGGTTGAGGAAGTCTTCCTCATCGAATGCCCGGCCTTTCCAGTATAACAGGTGGTCAACTTCCATCTGGGCAGCTGTAGTGCCACCGTGACGGAATTTACCAATAGCATTGTTGGCATTGGCTGAGTACCCGAAGCCCGCAGAAAATCCACTAACAGTGTTGAAGTCAGTAGTGTTCCCGGAGGAATCCGACCCGTCACCGAAGAAGCAGGCAAGAGTGTTAGTCAATGCGTTCCATGATCCACCGATCAAGTGCCAGTCATTGATGGGAATGACAGGACCTGACGTCCTGGCATAAACGCCAATGTTGACGAAATCAACGAGCCCATCGTACATATGGAATCGTGGCCCCTGAACAGGGCCAGGGAGGATGACGTTCGGCGACAGTACCCATGCTTGCCCCTCTGCATCGGTGCCATTCCATACACTCCATCCGAACGTCTCTGTAGTGTTAGCGGTGAGTCTCACCCACATTAGAACTGATATCGAGGTAAGTCCACGTACGTCGAATTGGCTGCCATCAAAGTCAGCGACAGCATCAAAATGTGGAAGGCTTGTAGCAGCTTCACCGATAGGACCGCGCGCCTGACCGAACATCCCATCGCTTACTGAAGCAACGCTGTTCACATTGATGAGACTCTTCTGAGCAGGGAGTCCTCTTCCATCGATCAGGTTTCCTGTACCTTCTGCATTGTAGGTACTGTTGACGTCTGTGTAAGGGAAGCCCATTGTTATACCCTCAGCAACTTTTTGACAGTGATGAAATCTTCGTTCTCGTCTGCGCCATTGCCACTAAGTTGGTTGAAATCGATTCCAACATGGTTTTCCCAAATAAGCTCTAAATCTGCCTGTGTCAGTGCTCGATCTTTCCAGTAAAGCATGTGGTCGATGTACATGCGTGCCTGGCCAGGCTCGCCATTGAAGAACCCGAGCTTGACGTTATCCGCGTTCACCGTGTAGTTGAAGCCAGCCGCAAAGCCGGCCGTCTCGGCATAGGTAAAATTGCCTGGCGACCGGCCCCAGAAGCCGAAGACTCTGTTTGTGACTTTGTTCCATCCGCCCGCCACGAATTGCCAGGTCATGAGGGGAAACGTGTTCACTGCGTCTGGCTTGACTGCTCGGAAATTGAACGGCGTTATGCCGTCAGCCATAGCTATCCAAGGACTCGGAGTTCCACCCGAATTGGTTTCTCGTGGATTGATAAGGACAGCTTGACCGCTTGCTAATACCGGATCATGGATCGAAAAGAATGAGCCCTGCTCCGCGTTGTCGAGCCAACACCACCCAGTCCACGTAAAGCTTATCAGTCCGCCGGGCGTTCCGGTTACGCGGAGATCCCAAGGGTCAGCTGGCCCCGTGATTCGTTGGAAGCTACGATCTGCCGAGAAAGTCAAACCTCGAGACCCGCCACCGTCGGAAGCCACGGCCCCAGTAATCCCCGTAGGCACGCCGAGAAAGTCATCAAGAAAGTTCCCGTTCCCGGAGCCATCAAGAAGATCGTCGCCACCGCTGAGTTCGTTGGCATCAAATTGTGCAGTACGATCCGTAAAATCAAAAGCAGCCATAAGGTCTCCTTCCTACAGCCACACCCAGTCTATCCCACCAGCCAGGTCACAGTCACCCCCAATTCCTTGGCAAAAAGCCCCAACTCTTCTGCCCGAATGGATCTGGTGGAGCTTTCAATGAACGATATGGTCTCTCGGTGGATCTCCAGCTCATCCGCCAAGTCCTGTTGGGAGATCCCGTGCTGGATTCTGGCTGCTCGGAACCGTTTTGCGATCTCAATTTTTTGGCGTGTCGTCTTCATCGCTCCCTGCTGGATTCTCTTTCAGCCCTTCGCCGAAGCGGTCAAGCTCGGCAATCTCCTGGTGGGCCAGGAAATTGAGCAATTGGCCATCGATCCCAGTTGCAATTGCCCACCTGCGGACGCGTTCGAGGCATTCATTGAACCCAGTGCGGTATGCCTCAGCCTCACCTTTGCCCGACAAGTAGGCGAGGAGTAGTTCTTCAGTGTCCAGCCGTTCGGACTTCTCGTCCCATGGCAAGACAGAGAACCCCAATTGCCCGCCGCCAGGGTAGTCCAGTCCGACGTAGTGAACCTGCCGGTCTACCAGAGTCTGGTAGACTGCGCCGAGAATTGTATTCCGGTGCTCGTCGAGGAACTTGTCGAGCATCACTTTCTCCCTTTCAGTCGGTCAAGTTCTTTCAATTCAATTTCTCTCAATCTGTTGTCCAGAATTCGGAATGATCGTAGCTGATAGAGCTGAACAACCACCACCAGAAACAGTGTTAGACTGTGGACTATTTCGATCATTTATCCGCTCTTGTATGTTCGTCGCTCAATTTCTTTGCCTGTTCGACGAGTTTGTCCACATCGTGTAGAGGCACTACCAGAGTAACGTCCCATCCATTCCATTCTGTTTGGTCGTCCGCTGCCGCTTCAACTTTCTCTTTGACGTCCTCGAACCTCCCTTGCAATTCAGAAATCTGTTGGCCGTGTTCATCCATAACAGCAACCATTCCATTTGGAAATCGGAATACAGTTGTGACTTTCATCGATCACTTGCCATTGTCATTAGAGCACATATCGCCCAACCACATATGAACCCCGAGTAGAAAATTACAATTGACCACCACATTTCAATCTCCTTCCTCCCACTCTTTGAACCAAACTATGTGGAACCTGACAACGTCGCACCCATCGAACAATTCATCTGCCGCCCTACCACAGACTCCAATGCAAATCGGTTTGCCTTCGTACTTTCGGACGTCCCTGTCAATCCAAAGAGTGTAGTTGGTGTCTGAACGCAAACCTTGCCAATTACGTCGAACAAGGTAATCATCTATTTTCTCCTGTTGTTCAGAACTAATGTCGAAACTGAAGTCATAAACAACCGCAAGGTGTGGACTGACGACGACTTTTTTGATCACTACCACTCCTTATTCTGGTGTTCAATTGCAATCCTTAGGTTCTCAACAATCAGCGCAAGTGGTCTGTTCTTCTGATACAACTTGGCCAGGTGCCGAGTACCAACTGCTTTCAACTTCAATCCCTTCGAGTACTTCATTGGTTGAGCGCAACGGACACAAATAGAGTAGTCACCTGGGGCCGGCTCGGATTCTCCAGCTGCCTGCCCCCTATCGGATACGTGCATGCAAGTCGAAGCATCCAACTTGGTTCCACAACCGGGACAATCAGTTCGACGATGGCGCGTCGTCTTCACTCTTAGTGTCCTCCCGGTACTTCTTAATCAATTGCTCTAAGACAGACCTGAACTTCTCGACGTCGCTATAACCCGTGGACGATTTCACGTAGTCTATGTACGCCTGGTATGACTTGAAGTCAGAAATTCTTTTCGCCCATCGAGTCAGGAAGTTCTCTCTTCCTCCCTTTGACTTAAGTTCTTGAGCCTCCATGAAGACTACAAGCATCATTGAGTTACGAGCAATTTCGTACTTGAGTTTCGGCGATAGTCTCTCTTGATGAGCAAACAATTGCACCATGTTCACCACCTGGAGTGCTCCATCTACCAGATCACTCAAGTCACTGGTATATCTGAGAGCACTCATCGATTGCGTTTCCTCTTCCTGCCCCTATGCTTCTTGTTTCTTGTGAGTGACTTGGCTGGTTTTCGATTGAGTGCTTTGCGTATCCCCTCCATGTCACGTTCTACTACTGTCCCATTTGGCCTACTGGCCCTTCCCAATTGCAGCCCAACAGCTGCACATAGTTTCCAGAGAGTCAATTCCTGGCGGAGACCGACTAACTCATTGGAATTCCTGACAATTGTGTTCGGTGCTAAGTCACATTCTCTTGCCAGCTGAGTTATGTTCAGACCTTTCCTCGTTGCAATTGTCATGCAGTGCTGAACAATCATGTTCATTTCCTGCCAGTACTTGGTCTTCTTGAATAGCTTCAATCTCGTTGGGTCCATGATCCACTTACCCTACCTTCCCAATTTGTAGGTCTCTACTCCATTGTCGCCTTTGTACCGGACGAGATACCCGGCACGCGAATAGTTACGCAACAGCGATCCCAAACAATTGTCCCAATGTGCTCGACCCTTAGTATCCTTTTCCTTCGCCTTGGAACCGACTTTGGTTGGAACAAGCTTGTATAATTCCCCCCTCGTGGCTTGCCGGTTGGACTCGAGATACCCCTTCACAATTGCCTGCACTTTTTCTGATACTGGATTGTTGTTGTACTTCCTCCCTCGCTCAAATGGCCATATGTTTGGGTTCGTAGCAGTGTTCATTATTTGCTTGCCGTGTCCTCGTGGTCTTCTTGCTTTCTTCACTTCCCCTTTCTTCTTGCGAGGCGCCGGCAAACCTCTTGTTGGTAGGGTGGTCACTTTGAAGTGCTCACCATCCATCACCACTTGCCCATTTTCTTTCTCAATCAGTCGGAACAGTCTCTCAACTGCACCGACCACAGCCTCGAGGTCGTCGACTTTACTCATGCTGACTCCTTAGTGGCTGGGTCCGGTATAATCGGACCTGCCCCAAGTGATTTCAGGTAGCGGTTTGCGGTCGTGAGTCGTGCTACAACACACTCTATTTGATGGACTGTTCGAGTGTTGCCTTCAATCAATCCAATTCGCATATCGCTGAGCGTCCTGGCAATTTGACTCAGTTGTTCGCCATTGTCCTGGACAGATAGCTGATCTCGAAGTAGTTTGAATCCGTCCTCGATCTTCTGACCAATGTAGAGTGTGGAGACGTCGAGGTATTCTCCCTTGTAAAGTGATGCCATTTGTAAACTCCTATGAAATGGGGCAGGGGGCACGTTGCCCCCCACCCCGAGGAGAGATAAACTCCCCTCCTTAGTGGCGTGGAAACAGTTCGTCCCAGCCGAAAATGATAAGTAATACCGCTATAACCACGAACACCACCAACTCAGACAGTTCTCCTCCTTCCTTCTCTCCCCCAACAACTAAGTGACCCGCCGACCGGAAAGTGTAGATAGGATGGCAATGTGGCCGGCGGGTCGAAGTGGAATGGTCAGTTGTTGGCTTTGGCTTCAGCGCGCAATCTCTTCTTAGCTTCAGCCACTGCACGTTTCCTTATTTCAAATCCATAGGCATGTATCCTTTCTACTTCAGGTCTCTCGCCGACGTACATGGTGTCACGGCAACCTACTGCCATGAAGTGGTAGACGTCAGCCTGGAAATTGAAGATCAGCGCAAGGTATCTGTCCTCGAGTGACCAGTCACTTACCCTGCCACTTGTACAGAGATAGATGTTTCGTTTGCACCTGATCTCACCATGATAGAATTCATAATGACTATTGGGTGTGAGTAGTAGTGTCCTCCCTCCATACTCTGAGCCTGTTGCACTTCGACTTGGATACTGGAGCCTCACAACTTTGTGCTCGAACCACTCCAGTCGGTCGTAGACATCCATCATCGAGAGTAGTAGCTTTCGTCCTCGACGACGGCGCATCATTTGACCATGCCAGTCAGTTGGTGCTGGCTTGTAGTCACCCATCTCTGGGTCCGCCATTTGCTCTCTCCTCAAACAACACTCTTGACAGTCGCAATTCTCCACGTGTGCCGCCTGGAATTGAAAGTTGAAATTATTGACTGCTGACGTCGTCGTGAGGGTTGTGAGCCCGTTAACCGCCACTAATGGGAGTGGTGAGAACATGACCCTTTGCTGCTGGGTCGAGCTTACTAACTCGTTCTGGAGCTGTCCTGGGACCACCGACTGCAATGGGTAGCATACGTCGAGTTCCCCCAGTAGCGGACTCAAGTTTCTTCTGGGCTCGTTCAAGGGACTTCTTGTCCTTTGGGTCATACTTGAACTCCTCGTCACCCAGATGACGACACAGTATCAGCATCAGACACTCGCCATCGGGTAGATCCTCGATTTGTTTGATGCCACGATTCAAAGTCATCCCGTGCATGGTTCTCTCCTATGTAGTGGGGCCACACACCTGGCAGGTGCTTGGGTTGGTGGACCTTGGCAGGCTGCTTAGTGGAGTGTGGTATGTGACCCCATAGTAACTGACTCCGTATAAGTGGGGCCAGCCACTGCACTGGCTGACCCCCGAAATGAGACTACATACGTTTTGTCTTCGAGACAATCAACTCGGGGACAACGTACTGTCCATCACTAAAGAAGTTGGTCGACCCGTCCTTGAATTGCCAACCCTGTTGGTGTACCGGGCCAACTCCAAACAGCTGCCAGTTGAGTGGGGCAGCGATCTTCTCGGCTGACTCAGTTGCTCCACAGTTGGGGCAGAGATCGCCACCATTGCGGAGAACCTTGCAGCCATCACACACCTGGACTTGGGTGAACTGGCCACGACTCACGTCGGCCGGTCCGCCAAAGTCACCACTGAGGTAGTTGCTCGAGACACCAACAACAGCAGACACTGCCATGATCGCAATCAGCTTCTTCACGGTCACTCTCCTCTTTGGTTCGACAATGGTATGTGGCTCGCTCGGACAATCAGTCCGATTGAACCACCTGACTGGATTCAGATGGCGGACAGTCCACCAGTCTCGAAACTTGACACGAGTCAGAGTAGGGGTTTCCTCTTCGTCGAAACCACCTGCTTCGAGCCCACATTTCAGTCCTTTGTGAGCGTCGTCGATGAATGACTCCGCATCCATCAACTCATTACGCTCCAGACTACCGTAGGCATTGATGATCGCATTCCTGCAATCAGTTTTCGTTGCCACAGTCTCTCCTATGTGTAGTCCAACCCAACAAAACAAATGCCCACTGATCCCCTCTCTTTGACAACGATCAGTGGGCTTGACCTGGTTATCGGATTTCATTCCATAGGCTTTTCCTCCCCTTTTGCAATCTGGTCAAGAAGTTCAACTACCTTTTGCTTCAGGTTGAGATCTTTCTGCTCAACTGGCTTGCATTCCTCAAGCTCAATTTCGTTGAACTTGACAAGCTGGAGAGTAACTACACGCTCCTTGTACTTGCGGTGATGTCCTCGACAGGTATACCAAACCTGGTTGCCCGCTGGACACTCCTGCAAATGCCGTTCGATTATGTGGTAGGCAGAATGACGATCCTCACCCAATGGGTTTTCGTCAACCTTGAGCATAACAAACTGTCCGACGTCAAACTTAAAATCAGTCACAATCTTTCCTCCATGTAGCAATTTCACGACGCAGAGCATCTTTATCGTAAAAACTCAACGTCTTTTTGTCGTCATAGTCCCACGTCTTGTCGGCCTTGCATAGCAACCTTGCCAACCATCTGAACGGCACGTGGCAAACAGTCTCCGCAGTGTGAGTGTTGAACACTTCCCATTTCATTTCGTCTCCTCCCCGTCAAAGGATTGTAGGGTATCAGTATCACGTGATTGATCTCGAAGCAACGCCTCTCTCATAAACATATCAGCATAGTCAAATGCTGCCCTCACTTTGTTGTCCTTGTCACCAGGTAGGCTCTCGACCATGGCAACTAAGCAAGCCAGTGCGATCTCGTTCCTGTCCATGATTCCGGTCTCCATTGGAATCTTCCCGTAAATTGTTTGCTCGAATGCAGTTGTTGCTATCGCTGACCAGTTGACGAGCCCGTCAAAGGCTCGCATATGGTCTCTGAGTTGCTCGTCCAGCGACAGGTTGATTCTTGCAACCATGCGGACTCTCCAGTGCTGGATAGGTTCAGAATTGCCAGGAGCACGGTCAGCGGCTCCAGGAGCGGCCTCGAGCCACTTCCGGGTAGGTAGACTACCTGGAAGTGACGGGACCACGAGAGGGGAAGTGAGACCCACTGGTTTAGCCTGTCTCTTCCTCGACGAAGTCGAGGAGTTCGTCGAGCGTACCGAGAGCAAACTGGGCCAAGGAAGCCATGTATACTTCCTTCTGGTCTTCAGGTAAGTCCAGAAGTCGCAAGTGGTTAAGGGTCTTGGCCAGTTCAATCTTCAGGTTGCCAACCTGAAGAGTGAAGTCAGTTGTTTGTGATTCGGTGACCATAACTATACTCCAATCAAGGGGTTAGGCCCTACTGGCTGTCAAGCCAGTAGGGCGTGAACAAGCTGTCACTTACAGCTTGTCGGTATCGTCGTCGTCGTCGTCGTCGTCGCTTTCAGCGTCGACATGCTGAGTGAGGACTGTGTCACTTGGGACAAGTGAGAGGCCCATTTGAGCAGCGATCAAGCCCAGCGTAGCTGGGTCCAGAGCGCCACCAAGCATAGCTGGCGAGGCCGTGGGGAACTTACCAGTCTGCTCTGCAGACTTGTTAGCAGCCACTTGGGCCGTGGCTTCGTTCCTGGCTTGTGTAGCAAGCCATTTCTCGATCTTCTTGCGGTTGTCAGCTACGCTGACAATGGCCAGCAAGGCCTCCCAACGTAGTCGACCATAGGTCAATGGTCGACTCTCGGGGAAATTGCGGTGCTCCTTGTTGAAGAAGCCCAAAGTGGGATGATCCACTTTGGTCTTGTTGTCGGTGTACGACCCGACCTTGACCTTCCAAGGATTACTCGAAGTCTTTGACTTCGCCATTACGACTCCTTTCCGCCGTAGTATCACTACGACACTGAGGTTATGGGCGACTCGTCTGAGCCACCCGATTGTGTCACCAACCGGTCGACACTGCTGCGAATGCTGTGCCAACTACCGAGGTCGTAGTTGTAAGTCGCTGTGCCGTCAGGGTTTACGGTCTGGTTCGTCGAATGTTCGGTTTAGGTCGATGTTCGTAATGAGCGACCAAAACTGTGTCCGTTTTGACACGACATTTTCCCTAACACCGTTCGGCAATTGTACATGCGCGAGCCGTGCATGTGGTGGACGAAGTCCACTGTGCGCGCACGCAACTTGCGAAGCAAGTTGGAAGTGCTGTCTCGGCTGTCTGTTAGTGACTTGACGTAGTCAAGTCCAGATGGCGTAGTGTGTGTGCGTGGGATTCTGACGCACGCGGCTCGCACGCAAACGCCAGGCCAACAGCACCCTAACTTCACCCTAAACTGTAAGGTTGTCTTAAGCGTAGCTTATGTACAATGTTATGTCAATGTTAGTGCAACTATGCGCGTATTGCACGTGCATGCACGGCGCACCTCACCCCGATTGGCTTGACTCTGTCAAGCTGCTCGACTACGTTGCAAGTGCTACTATCTACTTCACTTATGAGTGAAGTGGATAGCTGGGAGTACGGATGTGCGCGACGTTCTGCGCGCGAGAGCCTGGCCCTGCTGGGGCCAGGCCCCTATCGCCCACGCGAGGCCGGGGTCCATTCAGCCCCATACCTCCTGACGCCCCGGACCAAGTCACCAGGTATCCCGTAACAATACATTACACCTACCACCTCGCGCGTATACGTCACGCGCATCATACATACATACATACATACATTACTACTACGATGTGGTAGGTATACAGAAGAGAGCCAGCGATTCATTGGACTTATGACAAATCCAGCCTACCACAGGGGGGTGGACGATCTACCACTTTCATCCACCTCTCCACCAGTATTCGGGGGCTGATCCACCTACCACTCTCTTCCCCAGGTGACCAGAAGTGGTAAGCTCGGTGAGGATCTCGTCCCGCTCACGGGATGGCCTCTTCCGCCACCGTCTGGTGAAGTCGCCCTTGGTGAAAGTGCCCTTTTCCCGGCACCATCGTTCGATCTTGTTGAAGAACTGCTCCCGAGCGTCCTCGGAAACGTAGTCCTCAGACATACTTAGGAGCTTCATGGTACTCCAATCGGCCACCTCAATCCCCCATTCGACCGCTTTTGTGCCGATTTCTTGCACTCCAGGCCCGTTTTCGCTGGATTGGTAGTCCATGGCGAGCTTTTTCGCCTTTTCGTAGTTTCGGCCCCACATTTGCGGGTGATCGGTGTTCCGATCGCAGGATTTGCGGTATTCACGCAGAACCGATGCAGCATCGCCTTTGTAGGTGAGGGCTCGAGGCTCTGGATTCTCTGGCATGAGGTTCCCCCGGTCCTCGTAGAACTGTCGCCAGAGGGTGACTTCATCGAGGATTGACGCTGCGAGCTTGCGGTGCACCGGCTCGACGTGATCCGGCCGCGCGTCGGTCATGAAGAAGAGGAGCCGGGAAATGAAGCCGTCGGTAAGTTGCTCTGGCGTCAGGGCATTGGCCAGTGACTCGACGACTGTCGTTCCGAACACGGTAAGATGTGGCTGGTTTACCTCGAAGTTGCGTTTCGGGTCGACGTAGCCGCCGAGCTTCATCAGTCCGCCGCTCCCGGAGTAGATCTTCATCAGGACGACGGGCACGTTTCGCATGTGAGCGGAACCTTGAGCGGTTGTTGTCGCCAGCATCTTGCCGATTTCGTCGAGTTGGAGGAGAACTGCGGGGTGGGT
>JAUXKG010000245.1 GCA_030624355.1 Acidobacteriota bacterium | reverse complement strand
GATTTGTTGAAATGAGCTCTCAGGAAGAGGCCCAGGCGGCTATTGACAAGCTCAACGGCACTGACCTTGAAGGACGGAATATAACTGTGAATGAGGCCAAACCACGGCAACCGCGATCCGGCGGCGGTGGCGGCTACGGCGGCGGCGGCGGCGGCGGGCGCGACCGCTGGTAGTCTCTGATTTCTAGAGTGTTGAGGGGGCTTCAGGTCGGTTTGCCCCCTCATACACTCTGACTTCACAGGGTGATTCTATTCTCACATCCCAAGTGAGCTGTGAGAATATGGGACCCCTGAACACAAGTATCGAACTACCCGGTAACACTCCGGCCGGAGAGGCCAATCCTAGTGGCAAGCTGCACCGACTCCATTGAAATTCGCGGTCTTCGCCGGAAGAACCGCATTTTGATGTCGGCCATGAGCACCTCTCGAGCCCATTACCCGGAGCGAGGCCGCAGCGATGACCCTATTGGTGAGGAGACCGTGGACTCAGCGGTCTCGTAAATCAATCTCGATGAGCGGACTCTTAGCCTTTTTCTTTCCCCACCATGCAGGGCGCCAGTTGTTGAAAGCCTGTAGATTCAACATTCAACAGGGCTCCAGGTTATAATGCCCTTTCTTCTGCCAAATCGGTTCATACAAGAGGACTAGCGGATGCAGTTGTTTCACCAGGCGGTGGACACGCTGGAGCACTATATTTGGAGTTTCGGGCCCAGTGTGGCGGGAGAATCCATACCCTTCATCGTGATTGCTCTTCTGGGAACCGGCTTGTTTCTCACGGTCCGCCTTCGGTTTTTGCAGTTTCGGGGATTGCTACACGGTTTTGCCGTAACTTCGGGCAGATATGACGATCCAACCGAGCCCGGCGATGTGTCCCACTTTCAGGCGCTGACCACCGCTCTGTCGGCCACTGTCGGAATCGGCAACATTGCCGGTGTGGCCATAGCCATCCACTTCGGCGGACCTGGAGCGCTGTTTTGGATGTGGATGACCGCCGTGCTGGGTATGGCAACCAAGTACACTGAGGTCACCCTGGCTCAACGCTATCGTGTGATTGAGACCGATGACTCGGACAAAGACGTACGTTATGGCACGGTTTCCGGTGGCCCCATGTATTACATCGAACGGGGACTTGGACCGGCCTGGAAGCCATTGGGTGTTTTCTTTGCCACCTCTTTGATTCTGACTTCCTTTTTGACGGGGAATGGGGTCCAGGCCAACACGGTAGCCGACGTTCTGGCTGCCGAGTTTGGCATCGCTACTTGGATGACCGGCCTGGTCACCTCGACCATTGTGTTTCTGGTTATTGTGGGGGGCATATCCCGGATCGGACGAGTCACCAGCATTCTGGCCCCTCTGATGGCGACCGTGTACGTGTCTGCTGCGCTGATCGTTCTGGCCTTTCATTATCAACTAGTACTTCCTACGCTGGCACTCATTGTTCAGGAGGCTTTTAATCCTTCGGCCGGGGTGGCGGGGACCGGCGCAGGACTCTTCGTGACTACCATGATGTGGGGCGTTCGTCGGGGCCTGTTTTCCAATGAAGGAGGTATGGGTTCTGCTCCCATTGCCCATTCAGCAGCCAGGACCGACGAGCCCGTGTCGGAAGGAGTTGTGGCTCTGCTGGAACCATTCATTGACACCATCGTTATTTGCTCCATGACCGGCCTTGTTCTACTCGTAACCGGGGTTTGGAATGAACCGGTTCCCACCCAGTTGGCGCTCTCTTCCGGAGACATCACTTATGAGAGCAGACACTCATCTGAAACTGTAGTGACAACGATTACTGTTCAAAATGGAAGCCCGGATGCGGACTCGACGGTTCAACTTGCCTGGCACGACGTGGCCGTGGACCGGTTTTTCCTGGATCCTGATCATAGAGAGCCGTTTACCGGAGTGATTGAGATTGAGAATCAAGTGGCCGTTGCAGCAGATGGAGAGACCTATGAACAGCTTTACGGCATGGCGGTGGAAAATGGCGCACCTTTGACTGCTCTGGCTTTTCAGCGGGGCCTGGCGCCGCTGGGCCCCTGGGGACACTACATTGTTATTCTCTCGGTTCTGCTGTTCGCCATCTCCACAGCCATCTCGTGGAGCTACTACGGTGACCGGTGCGCAAACTATCTGTTGGGAGCCAGGGCCATCCTGCCCTATAAGATTCTTTTCATCCTCATGCACTTTGCCGGTGCGATTTTTGCATTCTCGACGGTCTGGACGTTGGGAGATGTCGCATTGGGGCTGGTCACCTTCCCCAATCTGATCGCACTGGTGTTGCTCTCGGGCAGTGTGAGTCAGCTCACCCGAAGCTATTTCGAGCGAAAGCCCTGGCTTTCCAAATCTCGAAACTAGCCCTTCGTCACGCCGCCTTCATCTGAGCGCAGTGAAGAAACCTTTCACTGAGCGTAGTGAAGAAACTTTATGAATATTCCGGGCCAGCTTCGAGGGCTATCAGCTGTCGGTCTTTCCAGACAGTCTTCTTTCTCTCTCCAGGGTGCCCTTGGATTTGAGGACGTAGGTGGGTTTGCTCTGAGATTCATGATAGGTCCGGATGATCAACTCCGCCACCAACCCGAAGAGAATGAACTGAACCCCCACGATGCAGAAGAAAACGGAAAGGAGGAGCAAAGGGTTCCGGTGCGCTTTGACTGCAAAGAAAAATTTTTGATAAAGGGTTCCGGCGCTTAGCAATGCTCCTGCCGCAAAAGAAAGCAGCCCCATTCCCCCGAAAAGATACATAGGTTTGGTCGAGTAGCTGCCCAGAAATTTGATAGTCATCAGATCCAGCAAGACCTTGACTGTCCGGAAGATTCCGTATTTGGATTTTCCATGTAGACGAGGGTGGTGACGGACGGGAATCTCGGCCACCCGAGCGCCCGCCCAGCTGGCAAAGATAGGGATGAAGCGGTGCATCTCTCCATACAGACGAACATGTCGGAGAACATCGTGGCGGTATCCTTTCAAGGTGCATCCATAGTCATGAAGGTGGACACCGCTGATCCAGCTAATGAGTGAATTGGCCAGCCGAGAAGGAAGCACTCGGCTGAGCCAAGGATCCTCCCGGTGTTTTCTCCAGCAGCTGACGACATCGTAGCCCTGATCCAGCTTCTCAACGACGAGAGGAATGTCCTGCGGATCATTTTGCAGGTCGGCATCCAGAGGAATAATGATCTTTCCTCGCGCATGCTCGAAGCCGGCAGCCAACGCTGCTGTCTGGCCGAAGTTGCGGGCAAAAAGAAGTGTCTGAATCCCGGTATCAGTGGCAGCCAGCATTTGGATGGTGTCGGCACTTCCATCCAGACTGCCGTCATCGACGAAGATTATCTCGGAGCTGAGTCCCAGGGAATCCAACACCGGTTTGAGCTGTTGGTAGAGGGGATTCAGGTTTTCTTGTTCGTTAAAAACCGGGATAACGATTGAAAGGTCAACATCACCCTCAGCCGCCGCTGTCGTTGGTGATGAGGTAGACGGAACGCGTCCAGGCTGAACGGAGGTTGTCAACGTGTCCTCCTCTTAGTCCGCTGATCAAAGTTCGCGCCGTAGTATATAACTTGGGCCGTACTTCTACAATTTGCAACGGCCGACCGGTAGCCTGGACCAGACTCTGGTAGTGACCGGCCGGTACGATCAGATAGACCGGCCTCGGTGACTGAAGAGCCCGAGCCGCCTCTTCCAGCTGATTGAGTTCCAAAATCGGTTGATCCAGATAAAAAGTCAAACTGGGTGCTGTCAGTCCGAAATAGCCGGCTTGAACATCGGTTTCGATTTGGTTAATCGTTTGAGCAAAAAACTGTACCGGTTTGTACTCTTCCAGCGGGCCCAGGTATCGGACAAAACAGGCAGTATAAAAAAGGGCAAGCCCGGCGATCATTACTGGAAAGCGACGGCGGGACAGCCCCCAAAGAACGAGAGAGATGAATAGAATGGGAATCCATAGGCCGAAACCTTCAAACAGGATCCAACTGATGGAAACAAGGAGCACAGAGAGAATCAGAATGAGTATACCGATCAGGGCTGTGAGAGGGGCAGGGGGAGTGCACTGCCTGAGATAGTGAGCGATCCATAGGGAAGCAGCTGGATAGAGCGGAAGAATGTAGTACTCCTGTTTGTTATAGGAAACTGAAAACAAGAGAAAATAGACTCCTATCCACAGGCCGAGGAGAATAATCCATTGGCGATTCTGCTTGTCGTTTCTGTGCCGAAGAGACCAATACAGTGCGAAAGGAAAGAAGAAAGACCAGGGGAAAAAGTCGCCGAAAAACACGGGAACGAAGAAGAAGGGCCCTCTCTGGGGACCAAAATCAACAGAGCTGAAGCGCCCGAGATTTTCTTGCAGAAAGAAATCGGACACTGCTGACCAGCCCACCTGAATACCCAGCAGTAGGAACCAGAAAGAACACAGCACAAGACAGAGCGAGACTCCAGTGAGAAGCGGCGCCCGCCGGAGTCGATCGAGCTGACCCGTCACCAGCAGAAATATTCCCAGAAAAAAGATGGGAATCAAGGCTACTGGTCCTTTGCTCAGAAAACCCAGACCGAAAAATAATGAGCAGAGAATGAAATACTTCGGCTTTTCCCGCTGAAGCCACAAGAGAAAAAACACGATAGCCCACACGACGCAGAAAAGTACCAGAATGTCGACCAGCAACCGCCGGGACAGAATCAAAACTCGAAAAGTGGTAGCAAAAATACCAGCAGCCAAAAAAGCAGTGGCTTCCTCATACAGAATCTTACCGAGTACGAAAACAGCCAGCACCGTTCCATAGGAGAGTGCTGCCATGACTGCCCGCTCCCAAACAATGGAGACTGAAAAGCATTTGTAGAAAACGGCGATTAGCCAATAAGCCAGCGGAGGTTTGTTGAGCCTAGGCTGGTCAT
>JAUXKG010000417.1 GCA_030624355.1 Acidobacteriota bacterium | reverse complement strand
TCCACCGGCTCTTTGAAGATCCCAGTGGGAACCTGCCTTCCTTCCCACTCCACCTCCCGCGGCAGGCTGACATTGACAGAAACAAGTTTCATGGCTGCACCTTATCGAACCGCTGATGTACAACCGTAGGGTAGGATGTTGGGTGAGGGTGTGCTGTCGCCGTCTGCGCCATAAGTAGACTTCAGAATAAACCGAAATCGTAGGAAAGTCGAAGACTCTTAGCCGTCTCAGTTGATGACAGACCATGGAGTCGCTGTTGACGAGAATCGTATTCGATCTCAGCAGTCAGTTGCGTCTGAGTGATTTGTATTGCCATGAATTCCTGCGGCCGCTAGCATTCAGGGTACATCTGGTTGTCCGAAAATCTGTGGTTGACACGACTGTTGGCCATCGTTGGATTGTTAGAGAGAAATCGACTATCCACCAAGAGGAACGTTTGGCTCATGAGTAAACAAGTCGCTTTTTTATGGATGATTGTATTGCTGCTGTGTGCGGTATTCATGGCCTTTGCCGGCGGAGAAATCGAAGCGCAAACGAGCGTCAAAGCGTTTCCGGATGATCCGTTGTCTACCGAAGAGGATCGGAAGTTTATTCGCCGTGCTTACGAACTCGCTCGAAATGCGGCGGCTAAAGGCTACCGCCCCTACGCCGCTTTGCTGGTTCATGAGGGAAGGATTCTCGCTGAACATGAAAATACCGTAAATCAGAGTGGCAATATCACAAAACATGCGGAAGTCAATCTTCTGGGAATGGCAACCGAGAAGTTTTCCCAGGATATTCTGTCGAAAAGCACTCTTTATACCAGTGGGGAGCCCTGTCTCATGTGCTGTGGGCTCATCGATCGGACACCCATCGCCAGGATTGTTTATGGCGCGTCCGGAAGTCAGACGCGAAAAGTGTACGGGAGAGAATATCGTGGAATACCCAGCAAGGAGTTGTTTCAGCGGATCAAGCCCAGCCTGATCGTGGTGGGGCCGGTGTTTGAAGTGGAGGGGTTGAAGATACATGCAGAGTCCATGAGGGGAGCAAGACGGTAGGCGCCCTGGCTTCTCTTGATATGATTGGCTTTCTCCAACACAGCAAATTTTTGAAGATGGAGGCAATCCGATGCGATCCCTTCTCCTCTGTTCTTGCACACTCTTACTGTCAACTTTCCTTTTGGCCTGTTCTCAAGCACAGCAGGCCGAGCCCACTGCTCGAGTACCGACCAGGGAGGCAGACGAGAAGGCGATTCGGGTTCTGATACAAGAGTATGCCGCGGCCTTCAGCGCCGGCGATGTGGCCCGTCTGCTTGCCTGCTATAGCCAGGACGCTGTACGGATGCCGCCGGCAGCGCCGGCCTATACGGGCAGGGCGGTGTTCGAAGAAGAGTTCCGCACGAAGTTCGGGCAGTTTTCCTACCAGCTTACCTGGCCGATGGAGGAGATCGTGGTGGCCGACGGATGGGCCTTCCACCAGCGCACCTACATATCCAAACTGACACCGGTGGCTGGCGGCGAGGTGATTGAGGGAAGTGGAAAGGCCGTCGCCATCTTGCAGAAGCAGCCCGACAACTCATGGAAGATTGCCCGCGAGATCTGGAATTCCGATTCTCCTGGAGCAAATCGAGTAGGGAACAACCCGAACTAAGCTGTTGGAAAGGGTGTGGTAGTCAAGGGAGACAATAAACCAGTCTACAGCACCTGGAAAAGATGGACGTTTTCCAGGCCGGGATTCTTCCACCGGGGGTTTTTCTTCTTCTTGCTTTCCAGCACGGCCTGCTTCTCGGCCACATCGGTAACCAGGGAGAGCGTTTTTTCAAACAGCTGATTCCCGATTCTGAGGCGCACCCGGGGATCACGCATCACGTTCTGGTTCCAGAATCGGCTCGGGAACTCCCCTCCCTGAGAATAGGTGGAGGTCAGGTAGAGTCGACCTTGGTGCGCGGTGCAGCTGATTGTCACCGAATGGGGAATGAGATACCAGGTCCGGGTCTCCAGGTAGATTTCTTCAAACTGGTCGGTAAAGGACCAGTCGGTAATGGGTGTGGTGACGAGTTCTCCCTTGATCCACAACCCGGGTCTGCGATCTTGGGGTTCGAGGCCGACCATGGGCAGCGTGATCAGGGCCAGTACCAGGAAAAGCAGCAAGGCGAGACCCGCGACTGACAGCTTTCTTTTCATGTCTCCTGGCGCGCCGCTGACCAGGTTTTCAATCTGAACCTAGCATAGAGGGGGCAAGTCCCTAGTCTTCCCGCTGGACGTTGATCACCTGAAAGGGTTGCACGCCAAGGCTCTCGAGCTCGAAGGTTCCGTCCTCTTTGAATCTGGGTTTGGCCGCCACAATAACTGTGCCCTGACCTTTTCCTTCTTCGTCAACCAGCAGTTGCAGGAAGCTGAAGGGGTAGTTCCGGGATCGCCCTGACTGTTTAAGCTCGACAAAGGACATGTTCCTGGCCGTAAACAGATTGATCAACGTTCCATCTTCCGTTTCGTGCTGACGGATTACCGCCAGTTCGCTGCCGATAAAACCTGTCACTGAGACGCGGCCCAAGCCACGGACCTTCTCCAACGTGCGTCGAAGTTCTGTCTGCCTCTGATCCCCCTCCTGGACCATTCCCAAATACTCCTGAACCTGCTCGTCGGAGGTATAACCTTGGATACGGATCGTCAGTCGAACCGACCGGCCTCCCATGGGGCCACGGACTCCAACGATGTTTGCCATGTAGACGGTCTCTTGTTTCTCTTCCTGTTCCTGGCCGGTCAGAGCTGGTGTCAACAATATGAAACACACAACACCCATCAGGACACGAAGGCTCAAACTTGTACGCTGATAAGTCATAGTCGATTCCTCCTCCTCTTTATCTCCAATGCAAAGATTCCTTAGTGTAAGTCAACGACTTGCGTTCACACAAGAGGTGAGGCCTCGAGCCCACCGGAGCATTTTCGCCAAAGCGAACTAAGGGGCCTCCCACCGACCCCGCTGAAGCAGCCTGCCGCTTCCTGCTTTGGCGGTGATCCGGCCCTCCTCGTAGACCACCTCACCGCGGCGAATCGTCATCGTCGGCCATCAGGTGACTTCCCATCCGGCGTAGACGGAGTATCC
>JAUXKG010000236.1 GCA_030624355.1 Acidobacteriota bacterium | reverse complement strand
TGAGAGAAGAGATCCCAAAAAGAAGGCACCCACCAGAACCGCCGCGCCCTTGGCTAGACGCTCAGCCTGAAGTTTCCTTCGGGCTCGGCTAATCCAGATTCCGAGTATGCCCTTCATGAAGTATCTATCAGTGTAACATGCTCAGACAACAGACTCTTGGACCGAATTCTAAGTACATTCTCCCGCTTCAGGGACGACAGTGCGCAACACAGTCAGGACGAGTGATTTCTTCACTGCGCTCAGTGAAAGGTTTCTTCACTTCGCTCAGATGAAGGCGAAGGAGATGCGGTAGAGAATTCATGCAAAATCCGGGCTAGCTCTGAGTCACCCTTCGATTGGACACTGCAGACTCCACCATGAACACGGCCAGTGCCAGCAGCAGCAGGAGCCACCACAGGGACTGTTGCCGATCCTGATCCTTGATCGATCCCTCCAGGGAGGCCTCCTGCAGTCGTGACTCCAGGGGAACAAAGGCCGCCTGGAACTCCTGAAGCGAGACTCTTTCCAGACGCGATTCCTCGACAGGACAATTCACGGCCACCCAATTGGACCTTTTCTGGCTTCTTATCTCGTAATGCCCCGGTTGCTCGAGTGGGACAAATCCGGGTGGCTCCTGGTCCAGGCTGATGACCCGCCGACCTTGAGGATCAATCAGGTTCCAGGTTCCGGAACTGGCCACCGTCGATTCTTCAGCGGTCTCCTCAACAGGCACAACCTGGTTGATGCGAAGAGCGGCCGGAACGCTCTGCCAGCGGGCCGCGTACTGAACCGAGCGGTACCAGAAGGGGACATAGGCGCTTCGCAGGGGAAAATCGGTCCAGATGGCATCCAGCGAGGATGCGAAAAGCATGATCCTTCCTTGGCCGGCTGACCGCTCCACCATCACCGGAGCCCCCTCGCTGAAGCGAGCCAGTACCGTCGAGCCGGGTTTGGGAGAGAGCTGCCAGTAGCTGTAAAACTGGGTACTGACGATTCCTGCCTTGTGAACATCCTGAAAGATCGAAAAAATGGGGTGTTCCCAGTTGGCTTCGGTAATGGAAGTAAATGGTTTGTTCTTCTTTCGCACAAAGTAGCGATCAGTCAACTCTGCGGGAAGCAACTCTTGCCAGTCTCTGTTGTAGGAGAGAGATCTAACATGATTGCCCAGTACCACAATCAAACCGCCGCCCCGCTCAAGGTAGGACTGGAAGCGGGCCGGCTCGGGTAGTTGTTCCAGGTCGTTCATGACCACCACCGGAACCTGCTCCGGTTCAATCTGAGCGGGACCGGGAGGAGTCGAGAACTTCACGGTGAAGGGAAGATTGTCTCCCGAAGAGAGGGCCTTCTCAAGATAGAGAGCCGACGCCTTACGAGCTCCCAGAACCAGCACCTGGCGTGGCTCTTGTCTCTCCACCACAAAGTGATAAACGTTGTCGGCGGGAATGCCGTCCGACGGTTGGACGAGGATCCGGCCGCGTGAGATTCCTTCGTTCAGTTGGAAGGGCTTGAAGGTAATATTGGTGGCCCCTTCACCGCCAATTTGGAAGGTTTTTCGATCGACCATCTCTCCCTGGATGAAGAGTTGGGCTTCGCCGGAGACGTCCTGCGGGTGGCTGGCTCCCACCCGGACCACAATCGGATGGGGGTATTGGCCGGCAAAAACGTTTCTTTCCAGGCGAACATCCTCCACGAAGAGGTTGGGAAGCCCCTCGCCAACGTCCTTGACCTCGACCAGGATCGACTCGGGAATTTTCCAGCCTGCCGCTCCCGCCAGTCCAGCTTGCTGCAGATCGGTGATCAGGTAGATCTCTCTTCGTCCCTTCTGGCTGGCGCCGAACTGTTCGGTCGCCACGCGCAGGCCTTCGACATAAGATGTTGATTCAAAGGAAGGAGCGGCTCGTTTGTGCAAAACCGCCTGCAGTTTCTCTTGCGACGTCTCCCACTGCGAGAGAACCTTGGCGGATTCCCCGAACGCCATGACCAACGCTTCGTCCGAATCCCCAAGATCCTCAATCCTCTCTTCGGCCGCCTCCATAGCCCTCTCCCAACGGGACTGGGGGGACATACTGAGGGAGTGGTCAAGCAAAATGACCACCGAGCGGGAAGCCAGAGGATTCATCTGGGTCAACCATATTCCGGTGACTACGGGTCTGGTAAAGGCCAGCACCAAAAGGAAAACTCCCAAACAGCGCAGGAAGAGGAGGAAAAGATGGGTCAAGCGGCGGCGCTGAAGTTCCTTGATGGGAATTCGCCGCAGGAACATCAGCGAGGCGAAGGGAGTGCGCCGGGTCTTCTCCCGGTGCACCAGGTGCAGGAGAATCGGGACTGCCAGCAGTGCGGTTGCCAGCCAAAACAGCGGGGTCAGAAACTGCATCCGTTCACCTCTGTCCCTTTGTTCCTTCTTTCAACATAAAGTTCAATACTTTCTCTGCCGAAGCGACAGGTATCTGTGAAGTGCCCTGTCCAGAGGCTCCTCCGTGCTGAGCAGTTGATAGTCAATTCGGATGTTTCGGCATTCGGTTCGGAGAGCTTCGACGTGCTCTTTGAGAAGGTCCAGGTAGACCTTTCGCGATTGCTCGGGAGCATAGGACAAATATTCCCCGGTTTCCATATCTTCCAGCGTGGAAAGTTCTCCCAGAGGCATCTCCAGTTCCACCGGATCCAGAATATGGAAGAGGATGACATCATTGCCCCGGTGGTGAAAGAAACGCAGGGCCTTGGCAATCTTCTCGATCTCCTGGTAGAAATCGCTGATGAGCACCACCAGAGCTCGTTTTCGGATCAGGTGAGCCATTTTCTCCAGAGCCCTACTGATATCTGTCCTGTCACCTTTTTGCAAATGTTCCAGTTCACGCAGGATGGTGAAGAAGTGTCCGTGCCGGGTTCGCGGGGGTGTCTGACTCAACACGTCCGAGTCAAAAGAGATTAAACCTGCGGCATCTTTTTGCTGCATGGCCAGGTAAGCCAGCGAAGCCGCTAAGTAGCGAGCGTAGTGGAGCTTGGATAGCCTTCCACTGCTGAATTCCATGCTCTTGCTGACATCCAGGAGCAGATAGAGCTGGGCGTTGGTGTCCCCTTCGTACTTCTTGACGTAGAGTCGGTCCGATCTGCCATAGACCTTCCAGTCCACGTGTCGAATGTCGTCTCCGGGGGAGTACTCCCGATACTCGGCGAAATCGAGACTGAAACCGTGATAGGGGGAACGGTGGAGTCCGGCCAAAAAGCCCTCCACCACCGTCTTGGCAACCAACTGCAGGTTGCTGATCCGGGAAAGCACCTGCGGATCGACAAACCGATTGGAGATGGCTCTACTCATGAATCACCCGGCTCTCACAGGCCCGATTGAGGAGGAGTGACAGTTTGCAGCAACCGGTCGATAATGTCCTCCGGCTTGACCTCCTCGGACTCGGCGTGAAAGTTGGTCAAGATTCGATGCCGGAGTACCGGCTGCGCCAGGGCACGAATGTCCTCGCTGGAGACGTTGTAGCGTCCCTTCAGCAGAGCTCTGGCCTTTCCTCCCAGAACCATAAACTGGGAGGCTCGCAGGCTGGCTCCATATCGTACCCATTGTTGGATGAAGTCGGGCGCCGAACTATCTTCGGGACGGCTGGCTCGAGTCAGGTGCACGGCGTAGCGAATGATCTCTTCATTGGCGGGAATTCTCCGGACCAGTTCCTGAAATCGCAAAATGTCCTGGCCCGAGACTGCCTGACTGATCTCGCTCATCGATTCACCCGTGGTTTTTTGCACCACCTGGACCTCCTCATCCTCGGGCAGGTACTGGATCACAATGTTGAACATGAAGCGGTCCAGTTGAGCCTCGGGCAGCGGATAGGTGCCCTCCAGTTCAATGGGGTTTTGAGTCGCCAAGACGAAAAAGGGAGGCTCCAGGTCGTAAGTGATTCCCCGGATGGTGACCCGCCTCTCCTGCATGGCTTCAAGCAGTGCCGCCTGTGTCTTGGGAGGGGTACGGTTAATCTCGTCGGCCAGGATCACATTGGCGAAGATAGGTCCTCGTACGAATTCCAGTTCCCGTCTGCCGGTGGAGGCATCCTCTTCAATAATTTCGGTGCCGGTTATATCTGCAGGCATCAGATCGGGTGTGAACTGGATACGTTTGAAGGCGAGCCCCAACGTTTGAGCTATGCTGCTGACCAGCAGAGTCTTGGCCAGTCCCGGAAGGCCCGTGATCAGTGAGTGCCCACCCACGTAGAGTGAGATCAAGACCAGGTCGATCACCTCATCCTGTCCCACAATCTTCTTTCGCAGCTCTTGAACTATGGTTTTTTGAGAATCGAGCAGTGTCTCCACCAATTCCTCTATCGGAGCCGATTCAACCTGACTGATATCGTCCATCTAGGTCACCTCGTTTAGCCGGATTATGCATAGGTTCTCGTCACGAAGCGCCGAAAGCGCGCAACACAGTCAGGACGAGTGATCTCGGCGATACAGTAGAGAATTTATGCATAATTCGGTGTTAGTGCAACGGTCACATCTGTTCTTAATGGGTCATTCCATAAATGATGTAGTTGATCCCAAATTTGAAGGCTTCGTTCGACAGGCTCACCGGGGCCAGAGAATCATCGGCCCATTCCCAGTAGTCGCCAATGTCGTTGTTGTAGTTGGCTATGGCCAGAAGCCGCCCCTGCTCGTCAAGAATGCCGTGAAAGGCGGGCTTTCCCGGTACTCCGTAGGGAGGAACCATATCCAGGGTCTCGATGTCGTAAAAGCAGTGAAAGACAGGATGGTCCAGTCGCAGTTCCTGGAAGGATCGATCCGGCAACACCTTTTTCATGGCTCCGGCCAGGTTATTCCATTCGGAGACGCCTCGAAAGTCGTCAAAAATCACAAAACCACCCCGAGCCAGGTACTCTCTCAGGTTGTCGGCCTCCTTGTCGGTGATATTCCAATAGCCCGGTTCACTGACGTAAAGAATGGGATGATTCATGA
>JAUXKG010000018.1 GCA_030624355.1 Acidobacteriota bacterium | reverse complement strand
TGTTTCATGCCCAATGATATTCTACGGGCATCAGTGTCAATTTCCAGGACGACCGCCTCGACCGCCTCACCCACCTGCAGAAGTTTGGAGGGGTGCTTGATTCGCTTATTCCAAGTCATCTCAGAAATGTGAATGAGGCCTTCAACGCCCTCTTCCAACTCCACGAAGGCCCCGTAATCCGTCAAGCTGACGACCTTAGCATCGATTCGAGCTCCTCTCGAATAGCGTTTGGCGGCGGCCATCCAAGGATCCCCCGTCAGCTGCTTGTATCCAAGAGAAACCTTTTCCTCCAATCGATCAAACTTGAGAATCTTGACATTGAGTTCGTCCGCCACCTTGAACAGGTCTGAAGGGTGATTTACCCTCCCCCAGGACATGTCCGTGATGTGCAACAGCCCATCGATGCCCCCCAAATCCACGAAGGCGCCGTAGTCCGTAATATTCTTGACGATGCCGGTAACAATTTCTCCTTCTTCCAGATTCTTAAGGGTCTCTTCCTTGAGCCTGTAGTATTCATCCTCCAGCACGGCCTTACGAGACAGAACAATATTGCCCCTTCGCTTGTTCACCTTGATAACGCGCAGGCGGATCTCCTCGCCGCACCACCTGTCGAGATTGCGTGTGGGGTGAAGGTCAACCTGCGAGCCGGGCAGGAAGGCTCTAATCCCCACATCCACCGCCAGTCCCCCTTTTATTCTCTCGATGACACGACCAGTGATGATTGACTGATCGTGATAGGCTTGCTCGATCGAATCCCAAACTTTCATTCGCTGGGCCTTCTGCCTGGAAACCACCAGGTGGCCCCGGCGGTCTTCCGTGCTGACCAGCAACACGTCCACCCGGTCACCGGGCTTGACTTCGGGTGGGCGCCCTTCATCACTAAATTCCTCTAATGAAATCGACCCTTCTGATTTGAACCCGACGTCGACCACTACCTTCGAATCGGTCACCTTCAGGACCGTCCCGGTAACAACTTCACCCTCCGAGATGTTCTGGAAGCTTTCGTTGTACGCCTCCATCATGGTTTCGTAATCCAATTCCTGCGAGTCTTCAATTATGGGCGGCGTGCTCTCTTCTCGAGGATTCACTGTTTCAACCAGATCCTCGGGAGCGCCCATCGACTCGCTGTCTGTCGCGGAAGCCATCAAAAAAACCCTCCTCTAAATAGTCATGCCTTGGGCTCACGCCCGGCTTCAAATTGTCAATGCGTTCAGACTAGCGGCCCGCACACTAGCGCCCAGTGAATATCATCCGGACAGAATTGGCAAGCGGTTGACTAGTCGGAAGCGAGGGAAGGCCAACCTGTTCTCGCAAGCTGCTCTCGACCACGGATCCGACAAATTGACGGCGTTCCCTCTCTGCAGAGATTCGAAAGGATTCTTATATCCTGCCATTGCACGATTTGTCAAGCGCTAGCGGCGATCGACTTTCCGGATAAGTTTTTGATACACTGGAAGTTCAGGATGTCATCCGCACCCCAAACAGAGGTCGGGGGGTCCGAAAACGCCGGGCAGCCCCGAGGACGTTCTGGTTGCGCATCAAACGGAGTCACCAAATCATCGATTTCAGGAGTTTTGTTATGAAGAAAGGCATTCATCCGCCCTATCATGTTGTCACGGTTCGTTGTGCTTGCGGGAGCGAGTGGGAAACGCGTTCGACCCAATCTGAGGAAATTCGCCTGGATATCTGCTCCCAGTGTCATCCCTTTTTTACCGGCAAGCAGAAACTGATCGACACCGCAGGCCGCATCGAACGGTTTCAGAAAAAATATGGCCAGGGGCAGAAAAAGGCCGGCTCAGCCTAAGCACTAAGTTCGTATGATTGAAAAACTTCAATCCCTGGAAAAAAAATATCAGGAGCTCTCTCGCTTGTTGGCCGACCCGGAGCTGATCTCCAAGCCGGGAAAGTACCGGGAGACGGCCAAAAATCATGCGGAATTGCAGGAGATTGTGGAAGGCTACCAACGCCTGAAGGAGATCGATCGGGAAAGTGCCAGCGTAAAGAAAATGCTCGAAGAAGAACAGGACGAGGAGCTTCTTTCAATGGCCCGCCAGGAACTTCAAGAGCTGGAGCGACAAAAAAGCCATTCTGAGGATCAGCTCAGAGTGCTCCTGTTACCCAAGGACCCCAATGACGAGAAAAACGCTATCTTGGAAATTCGGGCAGGGACAGGGGGAGCCGAGGCCACACTCTTCGCCCAGGAGATTTTTCGTATGTACACAAAGTACGCCGAGCGTCGGGGCTGGAAGGTTGAAGTTTTATCCTCTCATCCTTCGCCTGTGGGAGGTCTCAAGGAAGCCATCGCCGTCATTGAAGGAAAGGCCGCCTACAGCCAGCTCAAACGTGAAAGCGGGGTTCACAGGGTGCAGCGAGTCCCTGAAACGGAAACTCAAGGGCGAGTCCACACTTCTGCCGTGACTGTGGCGGTTTTACCGGAAGTCGAGGAAGTCGAGGCTGCCATCGACCCCCATGACCTGAGAGTGGACACCTACTGCTCCTCTGGCCCTGGGGGGCAATCGGTGAATACCACGTACTCTGCTGTTCGGATCACTCATGTTCCGACTGGAGAGGTGGTCACCTGCCAGGACGAAAAGTCCCAGATCAAGAACAAGTCCAAGGCCATGAAGGTTTTGCGCTCACGCCTTTACGACAGGGCGCTGAGAGAGCAACAAAGCGAGATTGCTGAATCCAGAAGGTCAATGGTGGGCACCGGAGATCGGAGCGAAAAAATTCGAACTTACAACTTTCCTCAAAACCGAGTCACCGACCACCGACTGTCTCTCACCCTGCACCAGCTAGAAAAGGTCCTGGAAGGCGACCTGGATGCTTTTGTAAACGCGTTGATCACGCACCATCGCACAGCAGCCTTGGAGCACCAGGAAGCCACTTGACCGAAGAGCGGCGTGACGGTTAAAGAGGCACTTGAGTTTGCAGCTGCTTACCTCGCCGGGCGCGGACTTCGCTTTCCTCAACAAGACGCGGAACTGCTGGTAATCTCAATTCTTCGGCGGGATCGGGCTTTCCTGCATGCCCATCCGGAGTTTGAGCTTCCACTCCCTGACGAAAGTATTTTTCACCAATGGCTGAACAAGAGAGGGGAGCACTATCCACTGCAGTACCTGCGTGGAAAGCAGGAGTTCTACGGTCGAGAATTCTTGGTTCATCCCGGGGTTTTCATTCCGCGGCCCGAGACTGAGCTTTTGATTGAGATTGGCATGGGCCTTCTCGGGCAAAGCCCGGAAGGCAGGGTCTTTGCAGCGGACGTAGGGACCGGGTCGGGCTGTATCGCCGTGACCTTGGCCTGCCAGCGCTCCGATCTGATGGTCACCGCCATTGACGTCTCGGCGGTTGCTTTGCAGGCCGCTCGCCACAATGCGGACGTGCACAATTGTCTGGATCGAATCGAGTTCCGCCAGGGATCAATGCTCAGCGTCGTAAAGGAGCGCCGCGCTCACTATCATCTCATCGTTTCCAACCCTCCTTATGTGGGCCTCCAAGAGAGAAGTCGCGTAGATATGTCAGTCAAAAAATACGAGCCCCGCGAAGCCGTTTTTTCCGCAGAATCGGGGCTGGCCGCCTATCCTCAGTTGTTTGAGCAATCGAAGGAGCTCTTGCGGCCGGGGGGGAGCTTAGTGCTGGAGTTGGCGGCTGGAGGCCTGCAGCCAGTGGTCCTGCTGGGACAAAAGGAGGGCTGGATGTTGAATCAAGTGGGTTGCGACCTGGCTGGAATTGAACGCTGTGCTGTCTTTCAAATATGTTCCAGTGACAAGATTTTTTGATATCTTTTACTGAGCGGATTATCGTCGGCGGGAACGGTCATGTCTAAATGTGTTTTTTGCAAGGTTGTCAGGAGAGAGTTGTCGGCAGAAATCGTTGAGGAAGACGACCACGCTGTGGCGTTCCGGGACATCAACCCGCAGGCGCCCGTTCATATTTTGGTGATTCCCAAGAAACACATCACCGCGCTGGATAAGGCCTCCGAAGAAGACGTCCTGCTGCTGGGCCACCTTTTGCTGATGGCCAATCGAGCCGCGAACAGCCAAAATCTAACCTCCGACTACCGGGTTGTAATTAACACTGGAGGCGGAGCCGGTCAGAGCGTGTTCCATTTGCACTTGCATGTTCTGGGCGGGCGGGCCATGGGTTGGCCTCCCGGATAATAGGTCGAGCCCGGGTTATTCATAACCCGGGCTAATCTGTAAGGCGGAGATTTCAATGGAGAAACTGATCGAGCAGATATTGATAGGGTTGGGGGAAAACCCCAAGCGCGAAGGGCTTCTTCACACCCCCTCCCGCGTTGTCCAATCGCTGCGCTTCCTGACACAGGGTTATGGGGAGAACGTTGAGGAGATTCTCAACGAGGCCCTTTTCGATGTGAAGTACGATGAGATGGTTATTATCCGGGATATCGAGGTTTACAGCTTGTGCGAGCACCACCTGCTTCCCTTTTTCGGCAAATGTCACGTGGGGTACCTGCCCTCGGACAAAGTCATCGGCCTGAGCAAAATCCCCCGACTGGTGGACGCCTTTGCCAGGCGCCTCCAGGTTCAAGAACGGCTGACCCAGCAGATCGCGAACACCATAGAGGAGACCATTCAGCCGCGGGGGGTTGGCGTGGTAATTGAAGCCCAGCATTTGTGCATGATGATGCGGGGAGTGGAAAAACAGAACACAAAGATGATCACATCGTCCATGCTCGGGACGTTCAGAAAGGACCAGCGATCCCGAATGGAGTTTCTGAACCTGTTGAGGGCTCACAACCCATGACGTCAACCCGGCGTTCAAATATTGTCAGGGCGGTTCTTTTTGTTCTCGCCTGCTGTGGCTGCTGGGCCCAAACACCCTCCAGCGTCCCCGAGCAGAACATTCGCATCGATGTCAATCTGGTTACGCTGAGATTCACCGTGAAAGATTCGTCTGGACGCCCAGCCAATGGCCTGGCGCAGCAACAATTCAGTGTTTTTGAGGGTGGGGTGCTGCAGGACACGGTTTTCTTCGATTCTCCTCGCAACACCACCGGGGCCATGAAACGGCTTCAGTTGGCATTCCTGCTCGACATCAGCGGAAGCACGCTCGCCACTCGATCTGAGGAGATCGCTGCTGCTGAAACTTTTCTCCGGAACGTGCACGGCTTTACCCGGGTTGGGGTCTTCGGATTCACAGACGAGCTCGTCTCCTTTCAGGACTTTACTTCTGACCGACGTCTCGCTCTAAAAGCACTGGCCTCTACCCAGCAACATCTGGGGAAAACAGCAATCTACGGGTCCCTGAGCGCACTGATCAGGCAATTCGATAACGCCGGAAAACCGGAAATACAGAATGTTGTGATTGTAATCTCCGACGCAATGGATGACGCCTACAGAAGGTCGACCCAGACGATTGCTCTGGCGGACACCAACAACATCGTCGTCTACACCATCCTAGTGCCTTCGGCCGCACAGCTCTACATTCGGCCTGCATCCGCTGCGGAGACCCCTGCATCCGACCGGTTGAGCCGGGACCGGAAAGCCAAAGAGGCGGCTTTTGCCAGGTTGGCGTTGCAAACAGGGGGCAAACATTTCAGCGGCTTTGAAACCATCTTGAATTTCAACCAGGTGATGGCTCAGATCAACGATGATATTTTTGGAAATCTGTACTCGCTAGGTTACTACACCCTGGACTCTGACACCGACAAGAGGGAAAGGGACGTTCGGATTCAGGCCAGGCGCTCCGATCTGTCGATTTCCACACCCTTCGAAAATCTCCCCGAAAGGCTAACCGCCAAGAAGCAGTTGATCACGGCTCTTTTCGACAACAACGCTGTCACAACGCTTCCGGAAAACTTGCACAGTGTTTTTCGTGAGCTTGGAGCTGAAGTGAATCTTTTGAGGACCAGGCGTGAGGGGGGTCAGATAGGGCTCCCCTTTCGAATTAAGATCAGCCCCTACAACTTGCGGAGGTCGGAAAAGGGAAATATAAAAACGCAGCTCGGGATCATCGGCCTGTTGCTGGACCAGCAGGGAAATGAGGTGGTGCGCCTCCGAGAGATTTTCCAGGTCAATCTCGACGATAAGGACATGCGTGAGGGACGAGGCATCATCTACACCAACAAGCTGTTTGCGGCGCCAGGGACCTATCGTTTGAAAATCGCATTGCTGGAACTCGCATCCTGGAAGATGGCGGCTTTTGAATATGTCGTTCGAATCGTGGATCAATAACATTACCTACGGCTGAAAGTTCAATCCGGCTGCTGGCGTCAGCGAGACTCGCACCACTCTTGGATTCGCTTCATCTCCCCTTGATAACGAGCCATCCAGAAATCATCTCCGTCCCGGTCCGTTACCACCAAGGGTTGTCCAATTTTCACAAGAACAGGGCTGAAGGGCTTCGGGATCCGGAATTCGTCCCAACTCCCTAGCTGCCAGAAGTGCTTTGGCTGCATGTGAAAAGGAACAATAGGAGCCCCTGTTCGGCGAGAGAGCCAAAGGGGACCCCGCTTGACTTGGTAAATTGGGCCTCTTGGGCCATCGACGGTGAAGGCTACGTCCTGGCCTTGGTCTAGACGGCTCCGGAGTTGAAGCAGCGCCTCGGCGCCTCCGCGGCGGGCAGACCCCCGTACCGCCTGATAGCCGAATTTCCCTATGATTCTGGCGATGTATTCACCATCAAAATGATGGCTGGTGATCACCGCAATGTTGCGAAATCGCCAAAAAACAGTGGCCAAAAAAATCTGATTGTGCCAGAAGGAGTAGATGACCGGCGTTCGATCATCCTTGAACCGTTGAAGGTCTTCCCCGCCCTCCGTTCGGTAGCGCAGTGTCGACCCAATCGTTCGGATCAGGGTCCAGCCCAGAAGGCCGATCAGGAACAGCTTTACTCTTTGCCGGCGGTCGAAGTGCCTTGCGGAGCCTACAGGTGCTCCACGGCTTGCTGAAACTTCAGAACTCATACCCCTGTCGAGAGGAAACCCGGTGGCACTATCCCGGCGCCAGACGATTCTCAAGGTTTTCCAATAGGTCCTCGTGTATTTTAGTCATCGCGCGGATGAATTGATCCCGGCAATCAGCTGCGTACGGGTTGCCACGCTCCATGTCGAAAAAAAGCTGGTCTGTGTCGTGTTGAACGCTTTCAATCAAGCGGTAAAATCCTTCCGGCCCAGGCGTCGAAATTGCCTGCCCGGTCCACTGCAACTCTTTGATCGTTTGAGCAATCAAATGAAAGATTGCCTGGCTCCTGGCTATCTGTCTGTCGTGCTCTTGAGGGGTGGTCTCCATCACCATCAAACCGAGCCGTTTCAGGTAGTCGCGCACCGCTTCATATGCTGCTCGCTCGATGCGCACCGGGCAAAGCGCAATCTTCAACCCCCCTATACCCTGCTCGCCACTGTCGGGGCCAAAGAGCGGGTGAGTGCCCAGCAACTGCACCGATTCGGGAAGATGGGCCAGCATCTCTGTGATCGGCTTCTCTTTTACGCTGCAGGTGTCTACCACAATCTGGCCCTCCCGCAACAAGGGCGCCATCTGCTTGCAGACTGCTGCCATTTCTGAGGTGGGAACACTCAATACGATGAGCGGAGCGGAAACCGTGTCCGCAAAGGTGGCCGCCTGGGCAAGCCCTTGAAGTCTTTGCGGCTCGCGATCATACACCAGCAGTTCTTTGCTCTTTTGAAGGTACCCGGATGCCATTCTGCCGAAGCGCCCATAGCCCACCAAGCCCACCTTTTCGATTTTCACGGGGAGTAATTATATAATATCCGCTGGAATGCCCGGCAGCGAGATATTCAGTGACTGCGCCCAGGGGTGCCGAACTGTCCGTTTTCAGCCTGGGGTGCCGGCGGCTTATTCCTTTTCTTGAGCGTTTATAACTTTGGATCTGTCAAGGCTTTCCGTGGGTCGGATTCGTGACTCCTTCCTGAAGCAGGATCAACTCTCCCCTTCTCTGCTGCACCAAATGCGGAACGATCCTCGCCGGGGAGTTCGCCAAATTTATCGCCTTCTGGTAAAACGCCTGGAGAAGAAAGAGGTGGAACGGCGACGGATCATGTCGATGCTCAGTTTCGAGCGAAGCTTGTGGGGTTCCGGAGTCGACTTGGTAGCCGGGGTGGACGAAGTTGGCGTAGGGCCTCTGGCCGGGCCGGTTGTGGCGGCGGCCGTCATCTTCCCCTCCGATGTTTTCATAGCCGGGGTGGACGATTCCAAACGCCTGGCACCCTACAAGCGCAGGCAGCTGGCCAAGACCATCAGGCAGCAGGCACTGGCAATTCGAATCGGATCCGCCGATGTGGCCGAGATCGATGAATTGAACATCTATCATGCTGCTGTTCTGGCCATGCGCCGGGCAGTGGAAGGCCTTCCGCTGCGGCCCGACCATCTCTTGGTTGACGCCAAAAAAATCCCCAAAACGACCATTCCGCAGAGCTCTTTTATCGGGGGAGACCGCATCAGTTTTTCCATCGCCGCGGCTTCAATCATCGCCAAAACTGCCCGCGATCAACTCATGTTCGACCTGGATCGCCAGTATCCCCAGTACGGGTTTGCGGCCCACAAAGGGTATGGCACTGCCCGGCACCAAACGGCGATTAGGAAGCACGGGCCGTCCCCTATTCACAGACAGTCTTTCCCCTTCATCCGGGAGCTGTGCGGGCAATACTGCGAACTGTTCTATCTGTTGAGAAAGAGGGTCCTCTGCTTGAGCTCAACGATTCAGCTGGAGAATTATGCGAGGGAGTTCGAGGCCGTTTCCGGCCGCCTCGAGAGTCACGAGCGGCAAAAAATCAGGTTGCTGCTGACTCGACAGCAAAAACGCTTCGCTTCCTCCCAATAGCGATCAGATGGGTGATCCGTACCAAGAAAAACGTCAATTGATGGTGAATCGCCACCTGAAAAAACGGGGCATTCGTGACGCCTTGTTGCTAGAGGCTTTTCTGAGAGTTCCCCGGCACGAGTTCGTCCCAGCAGATCTGTGGGAGCAAGCCTACGCCGATGGCCCGCTGCCCATTGGACACGGCCAAACCATCAGCCAGCCCTACATGGTAGCGGTGATGACAAGCCTGGCGGAGCTCAAACCGGAACACCGAGTCCTGGAAATTGGAACAGGCAGCGGCTATCAGGCTGCTATTTTGGCGGAGATAGTCAGCGCAGTTTACACCGTAGAGCGGATACCGGAAATTGCAGAACGGGCTCGACAGACTTTGCAGCGGCTCGGTTACGCCAACATCCATTTCGGCGTAGCCGACGGCACTTTGGGCTGGACGGAGGCCGCTCCATTCGATGCTATCGTGGTCACCGCCGGGGCACCGGAGATTCCCGCTCCCTTTCTGGATCAGCTGGCTCTGGGCGGGCTGGTGGTGGTTCCCATTGAAGCGGGTCACTCCCAGGTGCTCTACCGGGTCAAACGAACAGTCAGGGGCTTTGACAAGGAACGCGGGGAGCGCTGCACCTTCGTTCCCCTGATTGGAAAACATGGTTGGGAAAGAGACCCTCGAACCCGATGATTGATTTCACAGGCCGCCAGCCAACCAGTGCTCTCTATATTTACGCCATTGCCGGGTATCTTCTTTTTCTCATTGCGCTCAGCGTTTACCGCAGTCGGGCCGTGAAGACCCAGGACGATTTCATGGTAGCCGGCCGTCGAGTCTCGACTTTTTTTCTGGTGGGCAGCCTGGTCTGCACCTGGATAGGCTCAGGCAGTCTGTTCGGTGGAGCCGGCAGGGCTTTCCGGGAGGGGTTTTCCGCTCTGTGGATGAGTGCAGGCGCCTGGGCTGGCATAGCAGTCATCTACTTTCTGGCTCACCGAGTCCGGCGCATTGCCCAATATACGGTTCCGGACATTCTAGAGATGCGCTACACGCCGACCGCCCGATTGTTGGGGACGGTGGCCATCGTCATCGCCTATTTGACCATCGCCGGCTATCAGTTCATCGGGGGCGGAAGGTTGCTGCACCTTCTGACAGGCATTGAGCCTGTTTATGGCCAGGCGGCAACTTGCGGGCTGGTGATTCTGTACACGGTGTTGGCGGGGATGATGTCGATTGTGGTGCTGGACATTTTTAACGGGCTTCTTATCGCGGGGGGCATCCTGGTTGCGACGCCGTTTGTTTTTCAGGCGGCTGGTGGCTGGGCGGGCCTGGCCGAGGCCTTGCCGGATTCTCATTTTTCCGTTTTCGGAGGCCTGGGTCTACTGCCGGCGCTGGGATTGTTCTTCCCCACCTTCTTTCTGCTTCTGGGTGAAAGCAGCATGTACCAGAAATTCATGTCAGCTCGAGATGAGGGCTCTGCCCGTCGTGCAGTGGTCGGAATGATCCTTGGCGTGGTCGTGGTGGAAGTCTTGCTCGACTCCGTCGCTATCTTCGGCGCAGCCATCTATTGGAACGATCCGGCCTTCGTAAATTCCGATGGGACATTCCAGGCCCGGGCCACGGAAACCATTCTCTTGCAAGTGGCCCGCTTCGACCTTCCGCCCTTGATCGGCGTTCTGCTGATGGCGGGGGCAGTTGCCATCATTTTCTCGACCGCAAGCTCCTTTTTGTTGATTCCGTCCACCAACGTGATTCGAGATATTTATCAACGATTCGTCCACCCTCAGGCCAGCGAGTCAGATCTGATTCAGTTGCAGCGCTGGGTGATTGTGGGGCTGGCAATGGCAGCCTTTGTGATCTCGTCCTTCTTTGAAAGTATCTTGGCTATGGCTCTCTACGCTTACACCATGGTGGGGGCAGCCGTAACTCCGGCGCTGCTGGCGGCCTTCCTGTGGAAGCGGGTCACTGAGGCCGGGGGGACGGCCTCTGTGGCCTCCGGGGTGGCCGTGACGATTATCTATGCCGCCTTGAACTCTGTGGGCATCACCGACCTGGACTACGATTTCATCATTTACCCGGCTGGGGGGACTTCGATCGCTGTCCTGATCGTAGTCAGCTTGCTGACTCCTCCCTCCCCGGAATCCAAATGGATGCCTTTCCAGACACGGATTGACACGGATTAGCGAACACGGATTCGGAGGGTTGGTGGCTGCCCCCGGTCAGGCGACCAACAGCCAGGAATTGGCGTGTGAGTCCCGTCAGTTGTCAGCTGTCAGCTTCTTCAGGGGCTGGTACCGGCCCTTCTCGTCCTGGGTGATCCGGTCTTCTTCGTTGAGATGGCCAACGGCCCTGCTGATGGTGCCAAATTGTTCATCGGAGAAATGTTCGAGCAACTGGGCAAAAGACATGTTTTTCTGAACAAGCTGGCCCAAAATATCTTCCGCCAACCGACCCACATCGTGTGGCGCTGGCTGAGCGGTCGGCAATTCTTCCACCCCCGGCCCGCTGTGGTAGTTTGCAAGCGAGACTTTCTCTTGGTCGAAGTAGACGATTCTCTGGTAGCGCTCCCGGGGAACGTTTTCCGGAATGGTGGCGTCTATTCCCATTTTGGCCGTGGTGGGGATGCCTTCGGTAGGCGGCAAAGACGGATCCAGTGGCTTAGATCTGGCATTGGACAGTATCACCGTATCCCGGTCAGCCTGAACGCGGGTGGCCAGCGCCCACTCCACCTCAACCGGATCAAAGATGTCTATGTCTTCGTCCGTCACCACCACATGCTTGATGTCGGCGATGGACAGCAGCGCCGCAATGGCATTTTTCCCGTCTCCCGGGCGCTTCCGGATAGCGACAATAAGATGCCAGTGGCAGCAGCCTCCGGGCGTCAGGTGAATGGCGGTCGCTTTGACCCCGGCTTCGCTCAACACTCGCCAGGCAGCCGCCTCATAGACTGGCGCACTGAGCCAGATGTTCTCCCAGGGCATGTGGAGGGCATAATAGACCGGATCGTTGCGGTGCATGAGGGCATGAATCTTAACTCGCGGGTTGTAGTGCATCCCTCCCATCAGGCGAGTGAACTCACCAAAAGGACCTTCCGGTTGAGTCCACCCTTCCGGAATGATTTCTCCTTCCAGAACAATTTCTGCATCGGCAATACATGGAACCGGGATGGTTGTGCCGGAAGCCAGTCGCAGGGGAGCCCCCGAAAGGCCTCCTGCGAATGTTAGTTCATTCGTTCCCAGCGGGGCCTTGAAGGCCGAAGCGATCATTTCGTGAGGGTGGGTACCGATCGAGATCGAGATGGGAAGAGCGCTTTTGGTCGAAAGAGCCCCCTCCGCGATGCTTCTCAGGTTGTTGGGGGTGACGATATCGATGGCCGTCATGTCCTTGCTCTTGAGCATCAACCGATACATGCCGGCGTTCATGCCGTGTTCAGGGTCCTCGGCAATCACAACAGCGGCGGTTATCGTAGGGGCTCCATCCAGGGTAGAAAAGATGGGCACGGGAAGCTGATAAAGGTCGACCTCGGCTCCCTTCAAGATCACTTCCTTTACGGGTGCATCCTCGACTTGCTTCGGCTCAATCGGGTTCGTCATGGCCTCTTGCAGTTTCTGCTGGATCTCTCCGTAGGGCACTCCGGTGGCGACGGCCAGACGATTCCTGGATTGAAGAAGCCCAGAGACGACCGGAATGGAGTAACCCTTGGGCCGGTTGAAAAGCAGGGCCTTCTCGGACTGGGACACCAGGGCGGCAATGTTCCTCAGGTCGACAGGCTTGGAGATCTCAAGAAGCTCGTCTTGCTCTCTAAGTGCCTGAAGATACCCTCTGAAACTGCTAGTCATCAACTCCCACTTCCGAATCCAAGCTTCGCTGCAGTCTATTTTAGTTCCAAATGATAGGGGAAGGGAATTCGACTCGACTGGCAACCAGGCAGCGGTATTCGCAGGAGACCCGGATTGGAAGGGCGCGGGCCTTCGGGGTTGAGCCATAGCCAATCGCTATTTGTGAGACAGGGCACTATTGTGCCGAATGGCCGTAGCTGGAACGGGCCGGACTGTTCCCTCCATCATGGTCGTGCTTGAGATAAAGCTGGTAACGTTGGGTCAACGGCTTGCACCAACCCTCTTCGTCCTGACAGGCAAAGTAAAAGGCCGTCACCCGAAGGGGCCGATCGGGTTGACCGCCGGTCACATCCACCAAAAACTCACGCGGGTCGATGTCTGATTCCACCTCCGGCTTGGGGCCCACCAATCGGGCAGGCGAAACCGTCATTCCCTCTGGCGGGTCGATCATGACCCGGATAGGATCCGTAAGGTTGTTCCAGTGCACGCCGTAAAGCGGGTCCATGAAAAACCCGATCCACAACCTTCCCGCGCCTTCTCTTAGCAAGGATGGGTCCGCTTCGGCTCGCAGCTTGGCGTAAAAGGGCTCATCGCCCTCCCGCCACTGAGGCTGACGTACCACTGGTCGCATGTAATCGTGGCCGGTCACAGGGCGTTCAAGTCGGGGAACCACCCCGCGGGCGGCAACCTCCGGCGGCGGGAGCATCTTCATCTTCAGGTCTTCTACTTGCGTCGGGTTTTCGACTTTCCCCACCAATTCCACCAGCTTGTTGCGCAACTTCTCGGGGTCGCTCCAGGCCAGCTTGTGAACCACCCTGCCTTGAGGGTCGACGATCAACTCCACGTTCGACTTGTTGCCCAAGGCGTGTTTGATCTGGTTGTCCATCCGATCCACAAGCCAGGGGATCTTCGATCCCAGGGTGCGCTTCGCTTCTTCAACATGCATGAAGCGCTCCTCGAGCGTGAGTGGGTTTATGTACCCCTTCAGTTCCGGGTGAGCCAAGGATTTGTAAATGTAGTAAAACTTGACTCCCTTGGGAGCATAATCACGGTAGATCGTCTCCAAACTGGAGAGGTTCCGAAGAAAGGGAGGTCAGGTTAAACACCCGCAGACCAGAACTGTGTGCTGACCCTTCAGGTCCCTGAGCGAAAATTCGTTTCCCTGCTCATCACGCCCGGTCTCGTCTGGGACTAGCTCCACGATTCGGGGTGGTTGCTCGATAAACTCTGCATTGTCGCTACC
>JAUXKG010000378.1 GCA_030624355.1 Acidobacteriota bacterium | reverse complement strand
GATGGTGTACCAGTCCACTTTCGATGCCATCCTGAGCACTCCCATCGGGGTGGAAAGCCTGGGCAGCGGAGAGATCTTCTGGGGAGCCTCCAAGGCCGCCTTCGACAGCCTGCTGATCATGGTCATTTTGCTGCTCTTCGGAATCCTGGAGTCTCCCCTGAGTGCCCTGATCCCTCTGGTGATCCTGTTGGGTGCAGTGGGCCTGTCGGCGGTGGCCTTCGCCTATACCACCTCCATCTCCTCTATTTACCAGTACAGCTATTTCATTGCTGTGGCTTTTTCGTCACTCTGGATATGCGGTGCCTACTTCCCTATCGACCGGCTACCTCTTCCACTTCAGTACCTGGCCTGGGCCCTTCCGGTGACCAGTGTGGTGGACCTGTCGCGCGATCTGATGACCGGACGCTTGGACAGCGGATCGCTGCTGGAACTGGTATGGATCATCGTCTCTGCCCTGATCTTCTGGGAGATCGCACTTCGCCAGCTCACAAAACGAATGTACTCTTGATCACGGATTGCACCGATTAACGAACATGGATTAACACAGATTCTGAGGTCTTTAGCTGTCCCCCCGGACCACGAAACACAGGTATACACGAATCAGTGAGGTATCTTCTTCTAATTCGACACTCGACAATCGTCAATCGACAATCGACAGCGATCAGCTGTCGCTTGGTGCTCGTATCGTCAGTACCGAGCAGCCGGAGTGGCGAACCACCTTTCCCGCTACCGAACCGAACATCAGATGACGCCAACCGGTGTGGCCGTGGGTAGAAATGACTATGACGTCGGCACCCTCTTCATCGGCTACCCGCACAATCTCACTGGCGGCATCTCCGTACCCCACCATTGAACGGACTCTCACCTGCTCGGAAACATGCCGTTCGACGACTTCCTGCAACCTTTCTTCGGCGTTGGCCTGAAGCGCCTCTTCATACTCGGGCAACTCAAAGGCATAGCTGGGATCGGGGGGCAGAGTGGGAACCGGAGGAACAGCGTAAAAGACCAGAAGCTCCGACTCGAAGTGCACAGCCAGTTCACTTGCCCGTTTCAGCGCCATCAAGGAGGCCTCGCTGAAGTCGCTGGGAGCCAGAATCAGTTTCCAGGGAAGCATGTTCCACGCTCCTTCCCTTGAGTCAGGGCCATCTCCTCTGAAAACGTCCTCATCTGCAACCCCCTTTCGCGTATCCGGGTTGGCAATGCCAGAAGTGGGCTGTTCCTATTCTACCCAGCGGGAGGTTCAGGCGGCAAGCCTGGACCCGAGTGACAAACGAGAAGAAATAGACTGTCCCCCGAAGATAGTAGAATAGGAGGAAGGATCGGAGGAAGTAACCGGTCTTTTCAACTAACCGATGCTTCGTGGGGGGCCCATCGTCATGCGAGACAAGCTTTGTTTCATTCGTTTTCCCGCCCTGTTGTTGATCATCTACTTTGTGGGCAAGCTCACAGTGGGCGCGCTGGGAGGTTCTTACGAGCTGGGACTCCAGCTCTTCGCCATGGTCCCTCTCACCATTCATCTCTGCCTGGCCTGGGGAGCGGTTTCCCGTGCCCTGCGGGGAGATGGCCTGAAGGATGCCCTGCTCACAGGACTGCTGATTGCCGTGGTGGCCCAGCTCTTGATCTTTGTCGGGACGGTGGGATCTTACCTGATCGGTGTCGAGACTGCCTTCAACAACTCGATGGCCATCGTGCGGGAGATGCGGACTGTTTCCTTCGGAGAGGCGGTGGGAGTACGAGCCTTTGGAATTTTCGCCAATGGCATCATAGGGGCGATTGCCGCTCTGATCGGATGGACCCTGGGAGGACTGGTTCCCGGCCCCAGGAAAGAGACGGCGGAGTCACCATCGAACGTCACCTCGTAACCTCTCCCCAGCCTCGTCTGGAGAGATCCCAATAGATCACGGCGGCCGCCAGCAGCCCCACAAAGAGCAGCGACAGCCCCAGGAGCAGTTCGCCCAGAATCACCTTCCCTACTCCGAACAGAGTCATGTAGACCAGTAGAACGCCGCAAGCCCAATCGACGAACAGCCATCCGAAACCGATATCCTGCTCGGGATCGGGAAGATCCTTTTGCACCGCCCGCCAGCCGATGCCTCCAGGACGAACCCGCTGGTAGAACCGGACCAGATGCTCTCGCTCCACCGGCGGGGTGAGAAAGGTGACCAGCAGCCAGAGAGCCGTGGTGCATCCCACAATGTAAAAAAGCGTTTCGGGAAAGACCACCCTGGTATAGAGCTTCATATAAGCGTAGACCAGGAGGGATGCCACAGTAGCCGTCAACTCACTCCAGGCGTTGATGCGCCACCAGTAAAAACGGAGTATGAGAACCAACCCCAGGCCGGCACCCGCCTCGATGATGAACTGCCAGGCCCCCGAAATAGTCTGGATGAACAGGGTGACCAGAATGGAAGCGGCCATCAGCACCAGAGTCGCCACTCTGGAGATCAGCACGTAGTGTCTTTCCGAATCCGACTGGCGCACAAATCGTCTATAGAAGTCATTCACCACGTACGAGGTTCCCCAATTCAACTGGGTCGCTATGGTGGACATGTAGGCTGCCAGAAAAGAGGCCACCAGCAGACCTCTCAGGCCCACCGGAAGAAAATCGCGCATGGCATAGACGTACCCCAGTTTTCTATCCTCCACAGCCAAATCGGGATAGAGGACCAGGCTGGCCAGAGCCACCAGAATCCAGGGCCAGGGACGAAGGCAGTAATGGGCGACGGTGAACCACAGGGTGGCCAGGAAGGAATGTTTCTCGTCCTTGGCCGACATCATTCTCTGAGCCACATAGCCACCTCCGCCCGGCTCGGAACCGGGATACCAGGCGGCCCACCATTGCACCAGGATATAGGCAACAAAGGCGCTGACGCTCAGTGACAACACTCCTTGAGACACCGAGGTCCCGAGACTGGAGCCCACTGCCGGAGTAAAATGAAACACCCAGCCGGGAAGCTGACTCTTCAGACCGGCTATCCCCCCCACCTGGGGCAGTCTGAGCACCACGACAGCCAACAGGATGGACCCGGTCATAGCGATGAAAAACTGGAGAAGATCGGTGACCACTACCCCCCACAGACCGGACAGGGCTGAGTAGACGGCCACAAACAGCATGGCGCCAAAGACGTAATAGACCACTTTCGAAGAGTCGATATCGAACATACCCACCAGAATGGCGGACAGAGCCACGTTGACCCAACCCATGATGACCGCGTTGATAAACAGGCCCAGATATAGAGCTCGAAAACCACGCAGGAAGGAGGCTGGCTTGCCGGAGTAACGCAGCTCGATAAATTCCACGTCTGTGACAACACCTGCCCTGCGCCACAGTCTGGCGAAGAAAAAGACCGTCAACATGGAACCGAACAGAAAATTCCACCACAGCCAGTTGCCGGCTATTCCGTGCTGGGCAACCAGCTCGGTGACTGCCAGTGGAGTATCGGCGGCAAAAGTGGTGGCGACCATCGATGTACCCGCCAGCCACCAGGGAAGATTGCGTCCGGAAAGAAAAAACTCCCCGGTATCCCTTCCCGCCCTCTTCGAATAG
>JAUXKG010000288.1 GCA_030624355.1 Acidobacteriota bacterium | reverse complement strand
GTTCATCGTCGTGTCCAGAGGAAACGAATTGAAGAATTGGAGGGCATGTACCGGCAGTGGGGAATCTGGGCAGTGGTGGTCCCTTCCATCATGCCACCTCCTATGCCTTTCAAGATTTTTGTCCTCTCAGCCGGCTTCTTTAGACTGCCGTTTTTGAAGTTTATTATGGCTGTGACTCTGGGGAGAAGCATCCGCTATTTTACGTGGGGGATTCTGGCCGTCGTATACGGACAATTGGCCAAGGAGTTCCTTGAAAAAAATGTGCACACCGTGGGTATGGTGCTGTTTCTTCTATTCGTAGGAGCCATTGTCGGTTACCTATTAATGTGGACCAGGGCCAGGAGAAAATCATCTCAGCAGGAGACAGTGTGAGAGTGCCAGTGGTATCACTGATGGTGCTGCTGCTTACCAGTTGCGGAGGTGCGGTCAAGAAAAGGGTCAGGATGGACATCCCACCCGCTCACAGTCTGGCCAAAACGGCGAGCCTCCAACAGTTGGTAGAACTGGTTAACGAACGTTATGCGGCTGCCCACAGCCTTTCGGTGTCTGATCTCAAAGTGAAGTTCAAGAGTGAGTCAAGAGGAGAGGGGTATGTAGAAGAGTACCGAAGTGCAAACGGATACCTTGTTGTACAGGAGCCGGATTCCATCTTCGTCAATATTCTGAATCCTCTCACCAAATCAACCTTGGTTGCGATGGGGGCACAGGGACAGGAGTTCCAAATGTGGATCCCCCGGGAAAACAAGTATCTCACGGGGAAGATCGATGTGCAGCTTGAAGAAGACAATCCTCTCTACAATGTTAGACCGAACCATTTTCTGAAAGGGATTTTGGTTGAAGAGATCCCCGTTCATGGGAGGCAACACCGTTATTTTCTGGAAGAGACACAGGATTCAAGATTTAAGTACTATGTGATTGGGATTGTTGATGTGGTGGGAGACTCCGGTGTTGTTGAACTGACTCGAAAGCTCTGGATCGAACGTAGCACCCTGCATTTGGTCCGGCAGCATTATTACGAAAGAGGCAAATTGATCAGTGTGATTGATTACAATCAACCTGTCGAGGTCGGTGGGGTCCTGGTCAATACTACTGTCGAGATTGAGAGGAAAAGAGAGAGCTACTCGATTTCATTCGAGTTGGCTGAGGGGAGTATCAAGCTCAACCCTCCCATAAAAGAGGGAACGTTTCAGGTGATTCGACCGCCGGGTTCAATCCTACAGGTGGTGGAAGGGGCCCATCCCGATCAGGCTACGGGGGAGAGGTCGCCGCCAGACGGTTGATTCAAGATCAGCATGCTTAAGTTGGTTTTTTCAAATCTGTTGCAGCGTCCGACACGCACCTGCATAAGTATTCTCGCAGTGGCTTTGGGTGTGGCTCTGCTGCTGGTGAGCCTGGGTCTCTCGTACGGGCAGTTGGCAGACACGGCGGAGCGAACCAAGGGTATGGGGGGCGACTTCATCCTTCAACCCTCTGATGCATCACTTCTGTTTGCCTTAAACAGTGGCAGTCTTCCTGTCAAATTGCAAGGTGTGATTGAAAAAGTGGAAGGCATCAGTGCGGCCACACCGGTGCTGGCCAAGTTCCTGGGAGACAAGTTTCATCTTGTTTTTGGGATCGATAAGAAAAGCTTTCTGCGAGTGAACAGTAATCTGCGGTTTGTTGATGGTGAGATCTTTCAGGTCCCCCAGCAAGCCATTGTCGATACAGTGTATGCCAAACAGTGGAAGCTGGGTGTAGGAGATCAATTGGAGCTGTTGGGCCATGAGTTCACTGTAGCGGGAATTTTTCGTGCTGGAACAGGCGCTCGGGTATTCCTTCCACTAGCCACCATGCAGGAACTGAACGGCACACCGGGTAAAGCCACCATGTTTTTCGTGCGAGCTAAGGAAGGCACGCTGCTGGAAAGCGCACTGGCATCATTGAAGGAAACGTTCAATAATTATAAAATAACAGAGTCGGCAGCCTTGCAGGAAATCATGATGGATACGACTCCGGTATTCAAGCAGTTCGTTACTGCGATGGTTATCATTTCTGCGGTCATCAGTTTCCTGATTGTTTTGTTGGCCATGTACAGCACGATTATCGAGAGGACACGGGAGATCGGAATATTGAAGTCCCTGGGAGCATCCAAGTCCTATATCATCCAGTTGATTTTGAAGGAATCCTTGTTGATTTGTGCCGCCGGAATAGCACTGGGTTTCTTACTGACCTTTATTGCAATCCAGTTGATTTTGGCAGCCTTTCCCGCCCTGCCCGTGATTATTACCGGATTTTGGCGGGTGGCAGCAGCCGTTATGGCGCTGTTGGGTGGTACCCTTGGAGCTCTTTATCCTGCGGTCAAGGCAGCTCAGATGGATCCTGTGAAAGCGTTGGGTTATGAATAGGACGGTTGAAATCGCTCGGAAGAAAAATATTGTCCTGATCGAGGACCTTCAAATGGTGTACCGAATGGGAAAGGTCGAGGTACCGGCCTTGCGCGGAGTGGACATCACGGTGAAGGAAGGGGAATTTGTAGCCATCATGGGTCCCAGTGGCTGTGGAAAGTCGACATTGCTGCACCTGATGGGGGGACTTTTGAGGCCCTCTTGCGGTCGTATACATATTGCAGGTGTTGATATCGGTTCCGCTCCCGATTCGGTACGAACCGAATTCCGACGCAGAAGAATGGGGTTTGTGTTTCAGGGCTATAACCTGCTGCCTACACTGACCGCGGGGGATAACATTGAATTGGCAAGGCGGATCTATGGAGATGGCAAGCGTGGGGAAACAGGTGTCCAGCAAGTCCTGACACTGCTAGGACTACAGAACAAGATGGATCATAAGCCCTGCGAATTGTCGGGTGGCGAGCAGCAACGAGTGGCTGTAGCCAGGGCAGTGATTAACAATCCTTCTCTGCTGTTGGCCGATGAGCCTACTGGGAGTCTGGACTCTGACAACTCGCAAAGGGTTCTGGACGTGCTTCAAGAACTGAATCTGCAGTACGGACAGACCATCATCATGATTACTCATGATTCTGAGGTCGCCTCGACTGCCAGTCGAATCATCGAAATGAGGGATGGCAGGGTTCTGAATCGAGTTCAGAATTTGTATTACGCCATGGAAGAAAAGCGCCTTTAGGATACGATTCAGATGAGATCTATTCTAAGAATCCTGTTCTGGACATACGACCGCGGAAGTTGGCAGGACGACATCCTTTGTGGTCTCATTCTCGCCTTTATCTTCCTCACTCCTAAAGGAGTCTTCGATGGGTCTGTTCTGTAAAGAGAACAGGAGTTTCTCAAGAATGAGAAAGAGGCGACGACATTCTTGGACTTGTGAGACAGGACACTAGATTGATGGGCTGATGTCGCCACCGGTTTGATCGAGCCAGGTTTTGCTGGCTCATCCCCAAGGCCGATACTCAGGAGCTTTTTTTTGTGAAAAACGTTTCTTCCAGTCTGTTTCTTTGCGGGGTGCTGGCGTTGCTGGGAGTGGGGATCTCGGCTCATGGAGTTGCCTCCGAATCCCTGACTTTGGAACAAATTCTGACTAAAATCGACGAAAGAGGGCAGACGCTGCGTGCCATGAGTTCGGTCATCATCCAGAAAAGATGGACCGATATTCTAGAGGAGTTCGACGAGGGAGAAAAGGGAGAGTTCTACTTCTTGAGGGAGCAGGGGAAGGTCTATTTGCGTAAGGATATTTTCCAACCTCAAGAGAACACTTTGCTGATCCGGGAAGGCAAGGTTCTTTATTACCAGCCGCTGATCAAGCAGGTGCAAAGTTATGATCTGGGCCAGAGGCGTGACCGGGCGGAGTTCTTGCTGTTGGGATTCGGATCGAGCAAGGCTGCACTGAAAGAGATTTATGACATTCGTCTTCTCAAGAAGGAAGAAATCGAAGGAAGGGAAACTTACTCTCTGGAGTTGGTGCCGAAATCCGAGAAGGTGTCGGCTTACTTTTCCGCAATTGTGATTTGGGTGGATTCAACCCTGTGGGTTCCGATTCAGCAGAAACTGATGGAGCCGACGCAGGATTTTCTGTTGATCCGCTTTCAAGACATCCGGTTGAATCCCAAAATGCGTAAATCTCATTTTGAGCTGAAGCTTCCCAAGGATGTGAAGGTCGTCGGAGGTTAACCCGCCTTTCTCTACTGCGGAGTCTCATCCATCCGCCCTGCCTGCGTTTCGCTCAGTCGGCCTGCTAAAGTACGTTTGCGCGGGCCTCAGTCGCAGGCCTTGTCAGGGCGGCGTCTGAGACTCCTCGTTACGAGAAAGCGTGAAAAATGTAGGCTAGGTGGACTGCAGTGGATCGGGACGAACGTCACCAGAAG
>JAUXKG010000457.1 GCA_030624355.1 Acidobacteriota bacterium | reverse complement strand
GCGGCTTGATCAGAACACGGAAAACCCTTCCGGGGATCCGCAGGAGCCAGCGCAGGAACCCGCCGACACCCAGGTAGGCAATTTGATATTCGATTCGTGCTTGAGCTTCGACCAGCTCCTGCAGTCGCCCGTGCAAATGGACATCAGCCTCCCTTGAAGCATCCTGAACCCGCTCTATGTTTTCACTCAGTGACTGAAAATAGGCCCGGGACGCCTTTTCAACCTGTTGGATGCGCTCACTCAATGATTGATAATACGCCTGCTGATGTTCCTGTTGACGAGTTAGTTCTTCCTGTTGACGAGTCAGCCTTTTTTCGAACTTGTGGGACCGAGTCAGCAAGGTGTTAAAGACATGCTCACGCCGGGTGGGTGCCTTAGGGTTTGAACAGAATCGGGCAAGTGGCTCGGTGGTTTCCTCCCAGTTAAACTGTTCCCGAATCAGGCGAAGCGCGTTGGCACTTCTTTCGGACACCAATTCCGGCTGGGAAAGGATTTCATGAATCAGATCCTCGAACGCTTCTTTGTTATCTTCGGTATTGATGACCCATCCAGCCTGATAAGCGGAAACCTTGCCGGCGATGTCCAAATAGTGATTGCAAATGACCGGAAGACCACAGCGAAGGTATTCAATCATCCGATACGAAAAACTCAGCTCACGTTCAGGATTTCGATCGGCCAGATCCACAGCCACATGAGCACTGCTGAATACCTTCTCCATCTCGTCATAAGGCAAAAGCTCGCGGCGAACCAGACGAGGGCTTGAACTCAGTTGAGCGGTGGGATGAGCCGGGCGATCTTCCGGGCCGGCAAGCGGGTAGGCTCCACCGATCACCAGAAGCTGGCCTTGTTCGCTGCCCTCCAGGATACTCAGCAGCTGGTTGAGATACCGGGAAGGACCTTGCCAGGGCCAAGACACTCCTCCATGGACAAAGGTCGGGTCGGAACGGTGACGAGCAGACCGGCGGGCGGAGGGAGCAGCAGCCGAAATGGGGACAACATCTATGATTTCATCTCGACAATCGAGACCGCTCATCATCAGCCAAGAATGGTAAAAGGCCTTCTGCCGCTCCGTGCTGCAAAGAAACCGGCTCCCACGACTCAGTGCGTTGAGGTACCGCAGAATTTCAGTACTGAGACCACTAGAATCGATTGGCTCAAATTGCATCTCAAGAAGTCGGGGAGCAATCAAATCGAGGACCATCGGTATATCGAGTCCTTCTGACAGCCACTCAACAAACTCCCAATTGATGATCACGAGAACATCCGGTTGGCTGGTCTGAATCGCCTCGTTCAAGTCAGCAGCGGTCCGGAAAAATAGGACATCAATATCTGGGGCCTTGCTCTTGTCCCATCCCGACCAGGCCGTCTCTTCGGGTGTCGCCCAGGTGATCCGGTGCCCAAAATGCATTAGCCCCTGCGAGAGTCCCCAGGCCCGTACACCATTTCCGGTAACCGTTTGGCCAGGCATGGGATAGAGACCATGGACAACGAAAAAGACGTGTGAGCCTGCCGATTCATTCATTCCATATCGCCTCTTAGTCCCGTCAACGCCCGAAGAACAGTTGCGACACTCTTGCCCAAAGGTTCGACCTAGAACGAAGCATCACATACGGCTGTTGCCCCCACCAGCGTGACAGCACCTCACTCGGTTCGGCCAGCAACCGGTAGGTCGCTACACGTTCAGTTCGAACCAACTGCTGCCAAACTTCCTCCGCATCCAGAAAGTCGGCCAGCACTCTGCATGGCCACAGCTGGGTGTCGTCGACCACCATAATTCCACCTTTCCTGAGGACGCGGGTCAGGTAGAACCAGTCAATACAGGGTGCCGGGAATGCATGATTACCGTCGACCAGAGCCAGGTCAAACGGTGCTGTCTGCTCCAGGGTGGGCAGAAAAGTCTCAGACGCCGCAACGACAGGACTATAGTGCCGTAAAGAAATATTGTGCTCTTCACAGTAGCTGCGAATGCGCTCAGGCTCTCCCTCATCCGGACTCACCGCAGTGTGTTTCGTGCCCAAAAGGAGAAACACGATGGTGCTGATGCCAGAGCCCGTCTCTATGGATCGTTGTCCCGCGCTCAGATTGGACCGCAAAAACGACGCCAAGTGGTGATCGATTCCATAGTCTGCGAGATTCCGGTCGCCGTCGACGTGCAGCGCCGGGCGTTCAGAGCATAGATCGGCAATCATATTATCGACATCCGGGTGTTGCGCAGGCTTCTCTTGCATCCAGCTTCCCCTCGATTTCCTAAAAAAAGGCTCTCGGCACTAAAACCAACATCATTCACTACCCACCGGTTTGATTCTGAACTCTTTGTTGGGAGGAAGAATCACGGCTCTTTCCACGGGCTTTACCAGCTGCGGAATCCAATCATAGGGCACCCGATAAGTGCGATCGACGCGTCCATCCTGACCCTCCGTAATAGAGTGTTCCCATTGGGGAGCCGCTGAGCTGAACTTATATTGTAACTGAAAAATCGATGTTCGCCATCGGATTTGTAAGCGCCAAAACCTTCCACCAACGGCATTCTGACTCCGCCATCAACGGCCGCGTACCCCCAAACAATCTCCAGCACTTTTCAGGCTAGTAAATCGTAGTGCCCATTGGGTAGACAGTCGAGGACGGCCTGATGGTTGCTGGGATCAACATCAACAAGAACAACGAAATGGCAACGAAACATCTTTTCATGACTGTCTCTCTTGCTGTGGTCAATTCTTTGATTGATGGT
>JAUXKG010000326.1 GCA_030624355.1 Acidobacteriota bacterium | reverse complement strand
TGCCTCTGAACTAGCTACCGGGATGCAGAATGGATACCAGTTTGCAACCAGTGGTGAGGGTGAAACTTTCACGGTCCAGGCTGACCCAATTTTACCTGGTGAAACGGGAACCCGGCATTTCTTCGCAGACGAAAGTGGGGTCATCAGGTGGTCGATGGAGGGTCCGGCCACAGTCTTCAGCCCTGGCTTTGGGGAATCAGAACCAGACGCAAGGTAGCAAGTGTGCCTTTTCACAGAACATGGGAGATACTGAGGAGAGAAGTTTTTACCGATCCAGGTGGGTACCCGGGATGACGTCCTCCACCTCCTGCACGCCGCAGTGGGCAGGAATCCAGTCTTCAATCTCTGACCCCTCCTAATTGCCAGCTCTTGAGAAGAGGTATCAAACCGCTGGCAGTTGCGTCCAATTGCAGAGGAGTGATGGCAATATAACCCTCCAGGACGGCCGACAGGTCGGTGTTCGGTTCCCCACTAACTAACGGTTGATAACTCGGCCAGAAATAGTCTTGTCCGTTGGGCATCGTTCCCTTCACAAAGAGAGAACGGGAAAGCTCCAAGCTAAGGGGTTCGACTTTCACTCCTTTGACTTGATCTTTTGGCAAGGCCGGGTAATTGAGGTTGATGAAGGTTTTGGCTGGAAGCTTCTCTTTCAAATATCTTTCCACCAGGTGAGCTGTGAACTCCGCTGCGCCCTCAAAGTCCATCTGCGAGCCAACTTGAACGGACACGGCGATAGAGGGAATTCCCCTGAAAGCAGCCTCACGGGCCGCACCCACAGTACCCGAGTAATAAGTCACCAGGCCCAGATTTGTACCATTGTTGCTTCCCGAAACTACAATATCCGGTGGGTCGGTCAGTAGACTTTCCAGTGCCAGACTGAGGCAAGTGGCTGGCCGGGCGCTGATGGCATGCCAAACAGAACCTCCGTCATCGGTCCACGTCTTTACAAAAATTGGATTGCGGCCCGTGGTCAACCCATGGCCGGTCGCGCTCTGATTACTGGCCGGCGCTGCCACGGTCACTTTGCCCACTCGACTTAAGGCCTTGTACATGGCCAACAACCCCGGAGCGTCAATGCCATCGTCATTGGTGAGCAGAATGTGTGGCGGGTTTTGAGACAGACCGTAGAAAGAGAAGGACAGTATTATAAAGAAAAAAAGCAGCTTTCTCATTTGATCACCTCAGACCCTACAGGTCAGTTGTTAGACGTGAGTTCTCAGCAGCACTGTCTTTTTTTTGTCGCTGAGCTTCTCAAGAACGCGGTTATGGCAAACGGGCTCCCTAAGCACAGTGCCTCTCCTAAATTGTGTACTGTGATTTTTTCTAAATGCTAAAGCTGGGCCGCCCTGAAAGCAATAAAAATTAGCCTCCAATTTGTTTCGAGTGGGTTGGAGTGAGTTGAAGTTGGTTTCTCGCGGGCATCACTTCCGCTGCTTCCCCTGATGAGAACACGATCGACAGATTGTGCCCTCTAACTGTGCAGCAATCCTCTGGGGTAGATGAGGTATCAACGAAGTCACCTGTGTTACTTCCCATGCTCACCTGGACAAGTGGACAGATAGTTTATAGCTTAGGTTGATCTTAAAGGACAGTGGAATATCACACATTAGTTTTTGATCTAGACGGAACGATTAGTGACTCCAGCCAAGGGATTCACCGAAGCATGAACTTCGCTCTGGTGTCACTCGGCTACCAGAAGATCAACCAACAGGTAGTCTCAAAGTTCATCGGACCACCGATAGACTGGAGTTTCCGGACTTTGGTGCCCGATGCCGATCAAGCGAAAATTGCACTCCTGGTTTCAACCTTCCGCAAGCGATACAAGGACGTCGGCTACTCAGAAAATAGGCTTTATGATGGGATTGTCGATGCCCTGACCACCTTAAAATCGAACGGTTTCAGGTTGGGAGTTTGCACCTCAAAACGAGCAGATTTCGCGGAGAAGATACTGGACATGTTCCATCTTTTGGATCTATTCAGCTTTATCGAGGGCGGGGATATGGGTGTCCGTAAGTCGGAGCAACTGGGAAACCTGCTGAGGCGAAAAATCATTGAACACCGATCGATCATGATCGGAGATAGGTCCATAGATGTGGAAGCAGCCAAGCTGAACCATCTGGACTCTGCGGGTGTGCTTTGGGGTTATGGCGATCGCCATGAGATTGAGCAGGCGGGGCCCGACTTGATCGTCGAAAGCCCGGGCAATCTCGCCCGGGTTATGCATAGGTTTGCCTAGAGAGGCAAGGCCCTTGTTTCGCCTTGACTACCGGTGCCCCCCCCAGTAGTATTGCCTGTAACTCCGCTGTGGAGCGCAACCATGGCAATTCAGCGAGGTAGGTTACCCGTCCAGAGACCACGAGTCGCCAGATTCAATTTGGATTAAGAGTCGTGCTTTGGCGGAAACAATGGCCCAATTATAGGTAAAGGAGAAACGCATGTCTCACAAAACGGTGTCGTTACTTTGTTTATTGCTGAGCGTGGCAATTTTTTCGGGAGTGTCATCGGCTCAGTCTGTGCGTCCGGAGTTGGTCTCCTACCCCGATTTGATTTTCTACAACGGCCAGATCATTACGGCCGATGACAGTAACACCATTGCCAGTGCGGTGGCGATTCGGGACGGCAAATTTCTGGCGGTCGGCACTGACAACTACATCCTGCCCCTAGCGGGCCCGGATACTCGGAAGATCGACCTGAGAGATCAATCGGTGGTGCCCGGATTTATCGACAACCATGGTCACGGCAGCTGGAGCGGAAACCTGTCCAAGCGCGGTGAAAGCGGGCGGGCCGCATTCAAAACCAAGGAGAGTGGCCTGGAGGAAGTCAGGAAGATGGCTGAAGTAACCCCACCGGGACAGTGGGTGACGATCGCCACCTCCCGGAATCCTTACTTTTTTTCCATCACCCGAGAAGACCTGGACCCGATCTCACCCAACAACCCCCTTTTATTGGTTACCACCGGGACGGACACCACGGTCAATACCCTGGCCTTAGAGGAAGCCGGGCTTTTGGGGCCCCGCTATAAGGGGATGCTGGGTCTGATCACGGATGAGGACGGCGAGCCGACAGGCCAGCTATTTGGCTGGGCGGCCGGCGTGGTGCTCTACGACACCCGGCCCTGGCCTAACGTTGCTGACTTGATTCCCAAGCAAATTGAGGAGCTCAAGGAAAAGAACGCCCAGGGATTCACGACTCTCTCAGGCCGCGGACAAGGCCTGACCTTGACGGTTCTCAGGGAGGTGTGGGCAAGAGGCGAGATGACCATGCGGGCCCGAGTGGCCCTTGAATTTCTGCGCCTGAATCCCAATGGCGAAATCATGTTGAGACGGATCGGGAACTTTGTCGGGTTGGGGGATGAATGGCTCAAGATCACCGGTACCAGTGTGAACCCGGTGGATGGTGGACCCGAGGGTGCCACTTTGAGTGCCACGCCCAAACAGGAGCGGGCCTGGGATGTTGCCGGCGGCGACGCCTTTGAAGATTTCGGGCAAAATAAGTGGCTGGGTCACGGATACAGCGGCAAGTCTCCTAACGAGTGGGACGAGGTTCCGATAGCGATTAAGGAACAGACGGAATGGAAAAACATTCAGCTGGCCAATGAGTACGGCTGGAACATCACCGGGCTCCATAGTTCCGGAGACGAGTCGACCAGAATCACTCTAAAGGCCTACGAAACGGCCAATGCTTCCAAGCCGCTTCAAGGCCGCTGGGGGATTGACCACCAGGTGATGCAGACTCCCGAGACCATCGCCCTGATGAAAAAGCTCAATATCTTCCCCACCTTCGATACCTATGGCTTCAACGATGATGATATTCGCATGTACGGAGCGGACCGGGTGAGCCAGTTTGTGCCCTTGAGGACGATGATTGACCAGGGGATCACACCTGCTGCCGAGTCTCAGCACACACCAGCCCTCAGGCAGATGCAGTACTATATAACTCGAAAGAATGGCGATCGGATCATGGGAACCGCCGAGAAGATCAGCCGCATGGAGGCTTT
>JAUXKG010000441.1 GCA_030624355.1 Acidobacteriota bacterium | reverse complement strand
GCAAGGATCCAGATCAAGGCATAGCCGTAAGCGGCTCCGGCAGTTGAGTTGGCGATCAAGTCCCCAGTACCCAGCACGGTGAGAACGTAAGCAAATCCGGGGCCCATGCGCGCGAACGCCTGACTCCAACTGAAGTGAGTTCCTTTGGCAACCGACTCAACTGGATTGCTGTTTACTACGTCCGTCAAACGTGATCCCTCTACAGAGCCTGGATGCAGGCCTGGGCAATTTCCTGATCCTGTTCAGCCTTGGCTCCGCTGACGCCTACCGCACCCAGGCACCGCTCTTGCTTCAGAATTGGCAGCGCCCCCATACCGGAGAGAAAGCGACCCTGCGTCATAGCGGACACACCGGAAAAGAATGTGGGCTTGGCTTCGGCCAGTGTCTGGACTTCGGCTGAACTGCGTCTGAAGGCCACGGCGGCAAAGGCCTTGCCGAAGGCCATCTCCGGAGTGAGAAAACCCGCATCGTCCATTCGTTGGATCGAAATGACATGACCTCCGGCATCCAGAACGACTATCGCGACCTTGACCCCCAGTTCTCTGGCCTTGACGATTCCCACTTCAATTAATGCTTTGGCACTCTCTAATGTCATGACCATTGTCTCCTCTTTTCTCCCGCTGTTTTCGTTACCCGGCCCGCTGCATGACAGCCTTCAGGTCCTCAACGTACTCACGAAGACCGCTCTCCATATCATAGGTGGGCTCCCATCCCAGATGTTCCTTGGCACGCGATATCTTCAGTGGCTGTTTGGCTGAGACAGCCGGAGACTTGCCGGCAATGATCTCCACTTCAAGCTTTGGAAAGAGCCTCTGAATAGTACTGACCAGCTTATCGAAGCTGGTTACCTCACCTGTGCCGATATTAATAATCGTCTGCTCGGGCACTGGAACGGTAGCCCCCAAATCCACGGCCCGTCCCACGTCGCGGCAATAGATATACTCGAAATCCATGGTCTGATCCTGGGGAATTCTGGCTGTTTCTCCCTTGATTCCTGCCTCCAGAAGATTCTGGACCTTTTCCCCTCCTCCTGATCCTCCCCAAAAATGTCCCAGACCGTAGACATTTGCCAGTCGAAACATGATCAGTTCAAAGCCATACTCCAGCTGGTAGATTTCCGCCACCAACTCGATAGCCGCCTTGGAATTTCCATAGGCTCTTCCCGGCCCCCTGGGACTGTCCTCGTCCACCGGTTCATCGCCGACTCGCCGCTGGTCGTAGACGCCAAAGGTGCTGATATGCACCAGTCTTTTCACTCCGGTCAGTCTCACTGCCTCCAAGACATTAATGGTCCCCATCACATTGATTTGAAGGCCTGAGTAGAGGGGCTCCGATACCTTCCTTCCAATCAGACCGGCGGTATGGACAAGCGTGTCGACTCCGTAATTCTGGATGGCATCCACTAGGGCCGGCAGGTCCCGGACATCCCTTTGCACCACCGTTACATCCTGGCTGTCCAGCCTGTCAGTCAAATAGTCGGCGCGGGGCTGAAAGTCGTAGAAAACCAGTTTCTCCCGGCGCTCCAAAGCACACTGAGCAAAGGAAGTTCCTACCAGTCCGACTCCAGTGATCAGCGTGGCCACCTTCTCTCCTACTCCGATCGGGACGGCTTCAAACTCAACAGGCACAGACCAGACCGCATCCTGCAATCCTTCCGACCAGGGTCTCAATAAATAGCAGGCACAACAGATTGTCAATAGGAAGGCCCAAAGTGCAGATCGCCCATCGGTGGTTCCATACGATTCTCGCGTTACAATCAGACTTCCAGTAAAATGCAGCCGCCAAGCCTCTTCCCAACTTGATGCGGAGTCGGAAGGAGGCTACCGGGAAGGCAGTGCCGCATGAAGCGGACCTCACCTGACGTTTTTAGCCTTCCTTTCAATGGGGTGAAAAATTGTATATGGTAAACAAAATTTTCAGGCCCTGAGATGATGACAGGATGAAACCCATTTCAAGACGTTCCTTTCTGGAGCGAAGCGGCACAGGGATGGCTGCTGTGACGGCCATTCCGGCGCTGGAGGTTGCTGTTCAAATGACAGGTCTGTCCTCTTCTTCCGCTGATGTCGGCCTAGTCGGTGGCAGGGTCATCACGGTCAATGCACGCAATGAGATTGTGGAGGCTGTGGCGATCAAAGGTAATCAGATCGCGGCTGTAGGCTCCAGCGCAGAGATCGAAACCTTCATTGGTTCGCGAACCAGGGTGATTGATCTCAAGGGTCGCACGGCGATGCCCGGGTTCATTGAGAACCACATCCACATGACCAACTCTCCCCAACGGACCTGGATCAACATCCGGCCGGAGATGGTGGGGTCGATCGACGACATTAAAACTCTCGTATCGGAGAGGATAAAGCAGATACCCGCGGGGGAGTGGATTCTTGCCTGGGGTTACCATCCTGAGAGATTGAAGGAAGGTCGCCACCCAAACCGTCATGACCTCGACCCTGTTTCGCCCAACAATCCGGTAGCGTTCAAGCACCGCGAGGGCATGTCCTGGACGTTCAACACCAAGGCCTTGAGGCTGATCGGAGTTCAGGATGACACCCCGGACCCGCCCGGGGGACCCCTGCAGAGAGACGAGCAGGGTGTGCCTCTTGGACCCATGTTCGACAACGCACGCGCCGTCTTCATCCAGCCCAACCTGCCTAAGGTGTCGGAAGATGGTTTCCTGGAGGGCTATCGCTGGATGTGCGGTGAATTGAACCGCCACGGAATCACCAGCGCCTACGAGGCTGGTATCCGAAACCCTGAGCAGGTTTCCGCCTGGCGAAGACTGCGGGAAGAAGGCAGGCTGACCGTCAGGGTGAGCCTCGGTCCGTATCCCATATACGGCTCTGATTGGAACCCGGACAG
>JAUXKG010000070.1 GCA_030624355.1 Acidobacteriota bacterium | reverse complement strand
CATGACGGCCGCAAGAACCGGCAATCTGGAGGCGGTGAGGGAGCTGCTGGCCTTTGGATCTGACCTGAATCGGAGGGAGACCCGCCGGGGACAGACGGCTCTGATGTGGGCGGTGGAGCAAGGTCATCCTCAAATCGCCCGGCTGCTCATCGAGCATGGAGCAGATGTGAATGCCCGTTCCGCCCGGGACTTTGTGCCACTGCTGTTTGCGGCCCAGCGGGGCGATCTGGACTCGGTTCAGGCCCTGCTGGCGGCTGGTGCCGAGCTGGATGGGGCCACCCCGGAGTGGGGCAGTGCCATGGTGGCGGCAGCGGCTCGCGGCCATGAGGCCATCGCGCTGTTTCTGCTGGAGAAGGGGGCCGACCCGAATGCGGCGGACAGCAATCAGATCACTGCTCTGCACTATGCCATGCTGCAGGGACTGGCGCACATGGGCGGGATTCCGACCCATCTGAACAACAGCGCCCACGTGCACCGGCCCACCATGAGGGCCCTGGTCCGGGAGCTGCTGGCCCGGGGAGCCGATCCGAACGCTCGAATTGGCGAGCTTTTATTCTTGCCGGGTTTGCCCGCCATTACCCCCAAGCTGACCCTGGCTGGCGCTACCCCCTTGATGCTGGCGGCTGCCGCTGCCGATCTCAACCTGGTGCGCAGACTGCTTGAGGCAGGTGCGGACCCGATACTGGTCACCGAGAAACATTCGACTGCGCTGATGGTGGCAGCGGGCCTTTCCTTTAAACAGGACCGCCCAACCAGGCAGGAATACAAGGATGCTCTGGAAATTGCCAAGCTGTTGATTGAGCGAGGTACCGACGTGAATGTGGTGGGCGAGAACGGCTGGACGGCCCTGCATGGCGCCGCCTACAACGGAGCCGACGAAATTGCCCGGCTGCTGCTGGACAACGGTGCCGAGCTGGATGCGCTGGATGTTTTTCAGCAAACGCCCTGGAGCATTGCCGAAGGTTTGATCGGGGCGGGCATCGACAACTTTGAAGTGAAGGCCTTTGGCCCCCATCCCAGTACGGCCAAATTACTTCTGGAATCGGGAGCCGATCGATCCGTTCCGACGGTGGTGGGCTCAGACTCGGTGCCGGCCGAGTAAGAAAAAAGAGGACAGTCTACACTGTCCTCTTTTTCCCGTTTTCTTTACTTCCTAAGGCTCGTCGGGAAGTGGTCCAAAGGCCGGGGGCGGCACGCGGTGGTGCGTCGCTGCTTCATAGGCCGAAGCGATTCGAAAGAGCATGGGCTCGCCGAAGGGCCAACCGAGGAAAGTAATCCCCACGGGAAGCTTTGCCGGAACGGGGCCCACCAGGCGGGTACCGCCGGGAGCTTCCGGATCACGTACACGGTCAAATACCTGGGTGGTAAAGCCTGCCGGCACGCTCATGGTGGGGAAGCCATTCTGCCCCAGAACCCCCCAGGCACTGATATCCCTTCCGTTCACCGTCGGTTCCCTGGGTGCCCCCAGGATTTCAGCGGGTGTATTGCCGGTTGGGAAAGTCACCGCGTCAAGCTCCAGTATTGCCATGCATTGCAGGACCATCTGACGGGTGGCGAAGCGGTTCTGGAAGATGTTCGCCATATCCAGCGTCAAGGCACTGTCAAGCTCCTGCAGGATCGCTTTCCGATCCACGAACCCGGCATCTGGACGAATATCGGTGAAAAAAGTCGACTTGTTGATTAAATCCGTTAAGTTCCGGATATTCGCATCACCACGCTCTCGGAAGTAGCGGTTGAACATATATTTTCTTTGGCCAGCGCTGGGGGTGGGTCCGAGGCCTCGGACAGTGGGTCCATCGGGAACCAGCGAAGGGTCAAAGAACATGTCTACCAGGCGAGGTATGTGATCAGCCGTCGGAGTCCCGCTGGCATCTGCAGGGAAAAGGTCAGGGAACTGTTCGGTGAATCGCTTGTTTCGATAGACCGGTGACAACTTGTCGACGCAGCTCTGAAACAGACCTCCCCCTGCCCCCGGGTCAATGATCGTGGCTCCGAGGCGGCGCAAATTGTTGATTTCCCGCTCCACAATATCAATGGATTCAGAATCCGCCTGGGTAAAAAGCTCCTTGTTCATGTACTCTCGAACCACACCAATCCGTACACCGTCCAAGCGCTGCTCGTGGCTAAAGGTGGAGTAGGGTTGTGAGGGCGTGCGGCCGATGCTCAGGGCAGTGAGCTCATCCTTAGGGTCATAGCCGGCTATGACATCCAGCACTCGTGCGACATCCTCCACGGTGCGGCACAGTGGTCCGGTTCGGGTATTCCACCCCGCGCCCATCATCCCGTCCCGGCTGACCAACTCCTGGGTTGGTGCCATCCCGGCGACGCTGTTTTTCCAGGACGGGTGAAGGATCGATCCACCGGTTTCTTCTCCAATGCTGCAGGTGACCAGGTTTGCTGCCACCGATGAACCGGAGCCTCCGCTCGAGCTGCCCGGCGAACGTTCAGTGTCGTAAGGGTTGCACAGGACTCCTCCGAATGCACTCCGACTGATTCCTGTGCCCGATTCTCCCAGGTTCGCCTTGGCCAGGATGATCGCGCCCGCTTCCCGGAGACGCCTCACGAAGGTCGGATCGTCGGGAGGGCGATCGTTGGAATAAGGGGCATCCATGCCGGAAGTGGTGCGCATATCGAAGGTGTCGTACTGGTCCTTGATCGACAGCACAACCCCGTGCAGGGACCCGACAAGCTGGCCTGTTGAGGCAAAATGAGCATCCTGCTGAGCCGCCACTTCCAGTGCATCGGGCATGGCCGGATCATCGTCAGCCAGATCCGTCAAGCTTCGGGCTTTCCGACTCTCAAGCCCCAAGGCTGTTCTATTGGCGGGCCTCAAGTTCACAGTGGTCAGGGCATTAATCTGTCCTGCGTTTTTGATGGGTGTGATCGGTCCGAGGATTCCTTCAGGCTGCTCGACGCACGTTCCATTGTAGGCCTTGATGCGGTCTAAGTAGAGCTGAACCACCCGCGTAGAGGTCGTTTCCCCTCTCAGAATGGCAGCTTGAATATCGGTAATGGTCGCTTCCTCAAGCGCAAACCGGGTCTGTCCCAAGGCCGGTCCAGCTGCGGATAGGAAGGCTATCAGCATCGTCAGGACTAGGCTCAAGATATGTGTAATCTTTTTGATGATGTTCATGGTTTGTTTATTCTCCTTCAGCTCACAGCCTGGATGGCCGACTGGAACCGATCGGTGGCGCTTCTGCCATCGGGAGCCACGTACAGGATTACGGTGTCCAGACCGGCTTGTTGATACTCCTCGAGTCTATGACTGAGGATCTCCGGAGCGCCAGTGATTCCCAGCGTCTCGGTCATCTCATCCGAGATCGCTGCGCTCACACCTTCCAGACCTTTCTCCTTCAGCACCTGGTAAAGGGAGATGGCTTCCTCGGCGAAGGGGGACCTGGCCAGTCTCTTTCTGATCCAGCTCCGCGAGATGTAAAAGGACATCAGGCGACGAGCGTTTTTGCGGGCGGTCTCAGGGTCTTCATGCAGAGAGGTCATCATGACCGAAGCCAGTTCCACGGCAGAGGGATCCCGTCCCTGCGACTCAGCCGCTGAGCTTACCACCTGTCGGGCGTGTTTGACGTCTTCAATGGAAACAGCATTGAGTATGCAGCCATCCGCCTTTTGACCCGCAAAGCGGAGTACGCTGTCATTGTGAGCGCCCACGAATATAGGGACATGGGTTCTTTCAGGGGAATAACCAAGACCCCAGTGCTTGACCGGGAAGTGGGGACCGCTGTGGGAGAAGGGCTCTCCCTTGAAGGCCAGCTTCAGGACTTCGAGATATTCCTGAAGCCTGGCGAATCCGTTCTTAAACTCCATGCTGTACATGTCTGTCACGTATTCGGGATTGCCAATGCCGATGCCGGCCACCACCCGGCCGCTGCTGAGCTCGTCCAGGGAGCCGTAGGTCATGGCAGCCAACACAGGAGGTCTCGAATAGACGTTCAAGATGCAGGTGGCCAGCCGGATCCGGTTGGTTGAGGCGGCGATACCGGCGAGCTGGGTCACCGAATCCCGGGTATTCATTTCCGGAACCCAGATTCCGTCCAGGCCGGCCTTCTCGGCATTCTTCGCGATGTCAATTGTCTCTCTGGCATGAATCCGGGCCAGTAGCAGTCCTACTTTCATCGGGTTCCTCCTCAAGCGGTGGTTCTAGAAATAGCCCAGGTGACAGATTAACCAAGAAAAAGAAGAGAGTCTACTTTCTAGCCCGGACTAGGCATTAACTGGATTTCAGAGCAACCACCAGATCGATGATCATCTGCTTGGCGTCACCGAAAAGCATCATGGAGTTGTCGGCGGCAAACAGCGGGTTGGCGATACCGGCGAAGCCGGGGCCCAGGCTGCGCTTGATAATGACTACCGAGCGCGCCTGGTCCACGTTCAGTATCGGCATGCCGGCGATGGGAATCGAAGGGTCATCCTCCCGGGCCAGCGGATTAACCACATCGTTGGCTCCGATAATCAGAGCCAGGTCGGTCTGGCGAAAGGCGGAATTGATCTGGTCAATGTCCTTCAGTCGTTCATAGGGGATGCTGGCTTCCGCCAACAGCACGTTCATGTGGCCCGGCATCCGTCCGGCCACCGGATGAATGCCAAACTCGACCTCGACTCCTTTGGATTCCAGCACACCGGAGAGATCCTGTACGGCGTACTGAGCCTGGGCCACTGCCATGCCGTAGCCGGGAACGATGACGACTCGACGGGCACCGTCCATCAGCATGGCCACTTCTTCGGCTGAAGTCGATTTGACGCGACCGGCATAGATGTCCTCACTCTCCGCTTCGCTGGCCACTACGGCTCCCACTCCGGCAAACATGACGTTAGTCAGCGACCGGTTCATGGCCCGGCACATCAGGACTGTGAGAATGAAGCCGGCTGCCCCCACCAGCGAGCCGGCAATGATGAGAACGCTGTTGTTCAGCACCCATCCGTGTCCGGCGGCCGCCAGTCCTGAGTAAGCATTCAGCAGGGAGATCACCACCGGCATGTCGGCTCCCCCGATGGGAATGACCAGCATGATCCCCAGAAGCGCAGCCACCCCCGCCATGCTCCAGAAGGGAAGCGAACTGCTGGGATCAAGAATCAGCCAAGTGCACAGGCCCACACTGCTCAGGGCCAACAGGGAATTGATGACATTGCGGCCGGGCAGCAGGACCGGCTGTTCTCGCATCAGTCCCTGCAGCTTGAAAAAGGCGATGGCGCTGCCAGTGAGCGAGAGGGCGCCGATCAACCCGGCTACCGCTGCCGAGGCAGTGAACTGAATCGTGATCTCCTCAATCCACTCCCCCTTGAGAGCCTCTTCGAAGGCGGCTCCCACCGCCAGGGCTGAAGCCCCACCACCGAAGCCGTTGAAGATCGCCACTACCTGCGGCATGGCTGTCATAGGGGCTCGGTAGGCCATCAAGACTCCCACCAGTCCTCCCACCACGACGCCGGCGATGATGACCTGAAAGCTGACAATGCGATTGTCCATGAGGGTGACCACGATGGCCAGCAGCATGCCGGCCGAACCCAGCAGGTTGCCGCGTACGGCAGTGCGGGGATGGGTCAATCCCTTCAATCCGAAGATAAACAGGACAGCGGCCGCCAGATAGAATAGCTTCGTGAAGGCTTCTTCGCTTGGCATTTTCTAGTCCTTTCGGCGGAACATTTCCAGCATTCGGTGGGTGACCAGAAACCCTCCCACCACATTGGCGGTGGCCATGGCGACGGCCAGAAAGCCCAGCGCTTCGGTGAGGGGGGTTAGCCGGGCTCCCGAAGTGACCAGGGTGCCCACCAGCGTAATCCCCGAAATGGCGTTGGCACCCGACATGAGGGGAGTATGCAGCAGAGGCGGTACTTTGGTGATCACCTCGAAGCCTACGAACAGGGCCAGCACAAATATGGTCAGGGCCGGTACAAAAGTTTCCATCAGCAATTTCCTCCTTCATCCCCCAGCCGGGGACGGACCCAGGCCGAGAAGTTCACGGACGTGCGGGTGGACCACCTCCCCCTGGTGACACAGGAGAGTCTCCTGAACGATCTGATCCTCCAGATCCAGGGCCAACTGGCCTTCCTTCACCAGGTTCTGGAGAAAGGAAGCGATGTTGTGGGAGTACATCTGGCTGGCATGGTAGGGGAGGGCAGAAGCGACATTGAGAGGTGCCAGAATGCGGACTCCGTGAGCCTCGACCGTTTCTCCTGGCTGGGTCAGCTCACAGTTGCCACCCCCTTCAGCCGCCAGATCGACAATAACCGATCCGGGACGCATCTTTCGGATCATCTCCTCGGTGACCAGAACGGGGGACTTCTTGCCTGGAACCGCCGCCGTGGTAATTACCACGTCGCTCTCGCCCACTGCCTCGCTCATCAGGGACTGCTGTCGCCGGTAGAATTCGTCGTCCATGGCGCGGGCGTAGCCGCCGGTCCCCTCCGCCTTCTCGGTTTCCAGTTCCAGTTCCAGGAACTTCACTCCCAGGCTTTCCACTTGCTCCTTGACCGCAGGGCGGATGTCATAAGCTTGTACGACCGCACCCAGCCGATTAGAGGTGGCGGCCGCCTGCAGGCCGGCCACGCCCGCCCCCAGCACCAGGACTCGGGCCGGTGTAATGGTGCCGGCGGCAGTCATCATGAGCGGATACATCTTGCTGAGGGCTCCGGCGGCCAGCAGCGCCCCCTTGTAGCCGGCTATCGTGGCCATTGAAGTCAGGGCATCCATGGGCTGTGCCCGAGTGATGCGAGGAAGCAGTTCCAGTGCCAGGGCGGTTACCTCCTTGCCGGCAAGTTCTCTGGCGGCCTCGGGTGACCCCAAGGGGTCGTGAAATCCGACCAAGACCTGCCCGGAACGGAGGTGTTCCAGATCAGCCCGACCGGCTTCGGAGTTGGCGCCGTGCCCTCGAACCTGCAGAAGCAGGTCGGCTGAGCCGAACAGCTGGGCTCGCTCGGTCACCAGGCGGGCCCCCCGGTCCTGAAACTCGGAATCAGGAAAACCGGCCTTCTCTCCTGCCCCCTGTTGCAGGTGAACCTCTACTCCAGCTCCGCTCAGGGTTGCGACACCCTCGGGGACCAGGGCCACGCGTTGTTCATTTGGGTAGGATTCGACGGGCACTCCAATGATCATTGAAAACCCCCAAAACTGGTCAAGCGTTTCTCGGATTCTCCTGCCGAGAGTCGGCGCAGACGGGGCGTTTCTCGCGCCCGGGCGCTTGCTGAAACGGCAGCCACTGGTCGAAGGGTGGGCTGCGCCAAGACTCAGCCGGTCCCCAGTCCACGTCTTGAGCATTCTCGAAGAAGGAGATGAGGAAGTCAACTCCCAGAGGGTTCAAGAAGAGAAATCAATCGACGTATTCCAGCTGCAGACCCGGTTTCCCCATGGCCGATCAGCGGACCGGACAGCGTCCAGCCGGTTGAAACCCGCAGGGCAAATGACTATCCTTTTTTATGTACGGGAAGTAGATGGGGAGGGGCTTGGTTTTGCTGCAATCGACTATGGACGGAGAAAGAACAGTACCAAATTGGAGCGGCACGGGAGTCAAGGAGCTCCAGAGCCACACTCAGCGATGTCTGAAGGCTTGTTCATTGCGTACCCTGAAGCCACCCCAGCGGGGAGAAGCCGCCGTTGTGATGCCGATCTTCGAACGAGAAGGGGAGGCCCACTTTCTGCTCACCCTGCGTACTCAGGAAGTCGCCACTCACAAAGGAGAGATCTCCTTTCCAGGCGGACTTCGGGAGGGTACCGATGCCACGCTGCACCAAACCGCGCTGCGCGAGATGGAGGAGGAAGTCGGAATCGAAGACAGTCATGTTGAGGTTGTGGGGCCCTTCCACCAGTACCTGTCGAAGACCCATTTCTCCGTGACCCCATTCGTGGCCTTTCTCAATGAGGGATTCACAGTCTCGCCCAACCCCCGGGAGGTGGCCCGCATCGTGGAGGTGCCGCTCGACTTTTTCCGTCGCACCCGCCCGAGGCGGGAGGTTCGCCAGCGGGTTCTGTATTTCTACGACTATGGGGGGGAGGTGATCTGGGGACTGACGGCCGCCATGATCAAGGACTTCGTCGAGCTCCTGGACAACCCGGACTATTCACAATGACTTTAAAAATGGATAGATAGTTTTATTAAAGTTTTCGGATAAAATCACTTGCTAGCAATTATTCGGGGTCCATCAGCCTATGCAAAAATCCTCGGACCTGTCTCTGGTACAGGGCCATAAGTACATTAGCCTGACCACCTTCCGAAAGAGTGGAGAACCTGTTTCTACTCCCATCTGGTTTGTCGAAAAGGGGATCTCTATTTACGTCTGGACTGAAAAGAACTCGTGGAAGGTCAAACGACTCAGTCACGATTCTAGAGTGCGAGTTGCGCCCTCTACATACCGCGGCCGGGCTGTTGGCCCCAGTGTAGACGGAACGGCCCGAATCGTCTCACCCCAGGCCCAGGAAGAGATCGAGAATCTGATGGCAGCCAAGTATGGTTGGATGATGCGGCTGGCTTCTTTCCTAAACCGGAACAAGGAGACCGTGGCCGTGGAAATCAACGCGGACCCACAGACACGGATTCCAGACACGGATTCACACTGATTAACAAACACTGATTTACACGGATTAAGAAAGGAATCTTCCTGTCAGCTGTCAGACTCGACAATCGACACTCGTCAGTCGACATTCTTCTTCACTCGACACTCGTCAATCGACAATCTTCATCATTCGACATTCGACAATCGTCAATCGACAATCTTCTTTCAGCAGCACTTGTCTGCGGGCAGACACGCTCTAACTTCCACCTCACCCTGAGGCTCGAACACGGTGAAGTGACGACCGAAGGGCTCCGATTTCAAAATGGTGGCGGTTT
>JAUXKG010000345.1 GCA_030624355.1 Acidobacteriota bacterium | reverse complement strand
CATGGATGAGTTGGCCCAGGAGGCTGGAGTGGACCCGGTTCGTTTTCGTTTGAATCAGCTGGACGACCCCCGGGCCCGTGAGGTGGTCCAGAGAGCGGCCCGGGCCGGCCGATGGGGGAAGAAGCAAAAGGATGGCCGGGGCTGGGGAATGGCGTTTGCCCGCTACAAGAACACTGGAGCTTACGTGGCCGTGGCAGCTCAGGTGCAGGTGGAGGAGTCGACGGGCCAGGTGACAGTGCTGCGAGCGGTTTCCGCCGTAGACGCCGGTTTGATCATCAATCCGGACGGCCTGCGAAATCAGATGGAGGGAGGGATCATTCAGTCTGCCAGCTGGACTCTTCGGGAAGAGGTGAAGTTCGGCCCCGAAGGGGTTCGGACCCGGGATTGGGAGGACTATCCGATTCTTCGCTTTGACCAGGTGCCGGAGGTGGAGGTGATCTTGGTCAACCGGCCCGATCAACCGGCAGCCGGTGTGGGAGAGGTCGCTCAGGGACCGGCTGCCGCTGCCATTTCCAATGCGATCTGTGATGCCACCGGAGTTCGTGTCTACACCCTTCCCTTTACTCCCCACAACGTCAAAAGGGCGTTGGCAAAGAGCCTTCAACAATCGGCTTGAGATCATCTATGAACCCATCCACCTCAAGTCTCAATGTCAAGCGATTGATCTTGGTTCCCGCCCTGATTGCGCTAGCCGTAACGATGATTCGCCTGCTGGGCGAGCTGGGCCAGGGACCCTCGTTTCTTTTCAATCGGGAAGCTGGTGGACCGGGAGCCTTAATCGGCATCGTCTGGCTCATCCCGCTCTTTGGGATTTACTTTGCCGTGAAGTTGGTGCGGGGAGATCAGGCTCCGCAGAGTGCCGGCAGAGTGATCGGGATGGCGGTACTGAGTCTGGTGGTGGCGATGGCAGGGATCGTGATGGTGGTCCTTCTTACCGGTGATCCCAATGTGAGCGTCAGCCGGTCGGGGGCCATCCTTCAACAGCTGGGATTCACGATTGTCTGCCTGATGGCGATCTTGATCTTGCGCAAGCCATGGCCGGCCCTCTTTCAGACCATGCTCGGCTATGGGGTCGTGTCCCGCCTGCCGGTGGTGGTCGTGATGTTGGTGACCATGATCGGCAACTGGGGCACCCACTATGAGGCAGGACCTCCCGGATACCCGGAGATGGGCCTTTGGCTGAAGTTTGTCCTCATCGGAGTGATTCCCCAGATGACCTTTTGGGTGTTGTTGACCGTGGTGTGGGGCACTTTGGTTGGCGGCATTACCGCTGCTCTGCTCCAGCTCAAGACTCGCACTGCTTCACCTGACCCCGCTTGAAACCTGTCCGGTTGATTGCCTGAAACTGAGGAGGCCCAGATGAGAAGACTTGTACCTGTTTTTGGGATTGTTCTGGTGGTGGCAATCGGGTTTACGGTCAGGGCCCGAGCCCAGCTGGACAACCTGCAGGCGCCAGACGTGATTTTCGTCCAGGGAAAGATTGTAACCGTTGACAGCAACTTCGAAGTGGTCGAGGCGGTAGCGGTGAAAGAGGGACGAATCGTTGCCCTCGGCAAGAACCAACAAATTAGGTCCCTGGCCTCGGCGGCTACCCGGGTAGTCGATCTGGGCGGGAAGACGGTTCTCCCAGGCTTCAATGACAACCACATTCATATCAGTACCGGTGCCAGCCGGGGAGAGGACTGGAAGGCAATCCGCTCCCTGGAAGCCCTGTCAGCGGCCCTCATGAAGAAGGCCGGAACGCTTCCAGACGGTGAGTGGATTCGAGCCGTCCTGACCCGTCCCTACTTTCCCAACGACATTGCTCCCGATCGTTTTTGGCTGGACCAGAGAGTGCCGGATCACCCGGTGGCTCTCACCCGCGGACATCTGATGATGCTGAATTCGGAAGGGTTGAAACGGGCCCAGATCACCCGTTCGACACCCGATCCCGAGGGGGGTTGGATCATCCGCGACGAGACGGGCGAGCCCACTGGACAGCTCTTTGAGGACCCGGCCAAAAGGCTGGTGAGAAGGCACTTTCCGCCCCAGCCTTCTTTGGATGATGAGCAAGTACTGATGAATTTGCGCGACAAGCTCCGCCAACTGACCCGTTTGGGCTATACCAGCTTTAACCTCCCCGGACTGCGCCCCTGGGAGCTTCGATACATGCAGGAAGTCTACCGGCGATGGGGCGAGCAATTCCCCCGAGTGACCATTCAGTTGCGGCTCTACCCGGGACATGACGAGCACGACGATGTGGAGGAGGGGGCCCGGGAAGCCATCGCCCATCTGGAGGGGCTGGGGTTCCATACCGGTTTCGGGAACGACCGGATCAAAATTGGTGCCATCAAGATGAGTGTCGACGGTGGGTTGAGCGCTCCCACCTTCTGGACCAAGGTCCCCTACGACACCACCACTGGCTGGCGCGAAGGGAAGCCCGAGTTTTACGGCGTGGTGCGAATTCCCGAGCAAACTCTCTACCAGGTGGCCAAGCGGGCCCACCAACTGGGCTGGCAATTGGGCATTCATACCATCGGGGACGCCGCCGTGGAGATGACGGTAAATGTGATCGAAAGAGTGCTCAAGGAATCTCCCCGGGAGGATCCTCGCCACTACCTGCATCACGTCTCAGTGATGCCTCCCAGTGAAACCTTGCGCAAGATGGCCGAATTGGAAATCATCGTGTCCTCCCAGCCTGCCTTCATGTACTGGCTCGGTCCCTTCGCCGTGGAGGCTCTCCAGGGAGAGAGAGAGCAGACGAACAATCCTCAGAAGTCGTTGTTGAACAGTGGAATCCGCATGAGCTATGGGACGGATGGAGCTCCCACCGACCCCAGGGTGGAGTTGTGGTCGGCAGTGATGCGCAAGGGGTGGGATGGAAAGATCTACGGACCTGGCGAGAGAGTCAGTGTGGAGGAAGCGATCCGGGCCATCACCATGGGAACCGCTTACATGAACTTCGACGAAAAGAAGAAGGGCTCACTCGAGGTAGGCAAGTTCGCCGACATGGTGGTTCTGGGAGAGGATATCCTGACCATTGATCCCGATCGTATCAAGGACATCCCTGTTGAGATGACGATCATCGGAGGAGAAACAGTCTATTCCAGTGAATGATGCCACTATTGCCGGGTGCCAGCCGCCGGCCATCGGTCTCAATGTTCAGGTCACGGCAGAGCTCACCGGATCGAGCAGATAGCCGTACTTCCTGTCCAAACCAAGCTGGCGGCAGATCTCAATTCCCTCCCTCAGGCGATCGGGGGGCAGAGAGCGGAGAGGTTTGCGCAGAGGGCCGGCCGGCAATCCGATGGCCCGCATCAGTGACTTCACCGCTACAGGATTGATCGCCGAGTAGTTGAAGTGAAGGATGGGCAGGTTCCCAAGCCAGGTCTCCCGGCAGGCCAAGGCATCTTCCCAGCTTTTCCATGGTGTGGAGATGACCGCCATCTCCCGCGGGATCAGGTTTCCCGACATATTAGCGGTGCCATGGCCTCCCAGCGACATCAGAGGAATGACCAGTCCCAGGTTGGGACTGTCGCAGCACATCAGGGACATATCGGGATTTCCCGCCACGGTCTGGGCAATCTGTCCCAGCCGGGAGGTCGACTCCTTGTTGACCACGATGTTGGGATGTTTGGCCAGACGCAGGATCGCGGTATGGGCCAGGTCGGTCTTTACCCGGGGAGGGTTGTTGTAGATGCCTATCGGAATCGGACTGGCATCGGCGACTTCCAGAAAGTACTCCGTGATATCCGCCTGGGGAGCACAGATGTAGGGCGGTGCTGCGACGATAGCTCCGTCGGCACCCTCAGCTGCAGCGTACTTGCAGTAGTCAATAGTCTGTTGGGTG
>JAUXKG010000170.1 GCA_030624355.1 Acidobacteriota bacterium | reverse complement strand
TCGAACTGGGTGTCAGTCCCCGTGGAGCCATGGCGCTTTATCGTGTTGCCCAGGCCAAGGCTTTTTTGGATGGTCGACGTTTTTGTATTCCCGATGACATCAAACAGCAGGCGATTCCCGCTTTCTCACATCGTGTGATTGTCAGTTCCAAATACTCCTCTCCGCTGCGAAAGAGTGAGGAAGCCGAGTCGATTATCCGTCAGTTGATCGAGGAAGTGGAGGTTCCACTCTAGATGTCCAGCCGAAAGCGGTTCTGGCTGAACATGAAGAGTGTCAGGGAGTTTCTTCTTCCTTCGCTCTTTCTGGTTTTAGCCTTGCTTCTGGCGATCTTGAGTTCGATGGCACGGCACAGCGGGCAATTTCGGGCCGCTGCCTTTCTAGCGATCTTTGCTCTGATCTTTGCCTTTATTGTCTGTGTGACTCTTGTTCCAAGGTTGTTGTCTCGTGTGAGACTGGAGTTTTTAAGTCATCTTCGCTTTTTCCGATTCACGCAGCGCGGCGCTTTCTTTGTCCTAATCGTTTTTATCATCTCCTTTGCCACCTTCAACACCGGCAACAACCTGCTGATTCTCATACTTTCGTTTCTACTGGCCTCCATGATTGTCTCAGGTATTGTGGCCAGTCTGACTCTCTACGGGCTCAAGATCAGTCTCAAGGTTCCGGAGACGATCCATGCCGGTCAGAAGGCGATCTTCCTGGTCACCTTGCATAATTTGAAGAAATTCTTCCCCTCCTTCGCGCTCAAGCTAAAAGGAGAGGAAAAGGAGACTTCTGAGGGAACTGATTTTTTTCTGCAGGAAAGAACCTTCCCATATGTCCGGGCAGGTAAGAAAGCCAAGCTCAACCTGCAGTGTGAGTTTGTCCGCAGAGGCATCTACCCTGTACAGGGATTCGAAATCAAGACAACCTTCCCCTTTGGATTCTTCTGGCGGGGACGAGAGCTGGATGCCCAGGGAAATATCCTTGTCTACCCGACTCTTGTGGAAATAAACCCGAAGTTTGCAGATGACGTCCATCTTTCGGGAACGGTGGAACGAAATCAGCGAGGACAGGGGATTGAACTCTACAACATTCGAGACTATCAGAGTGGGGATAATGCGCGCTTCGTTCACTGGAAATCGAGTGCCAAGTTGAATAGGCTGATGGTCAAGGATTTAGCTCAGGACCAGGAGACACCCCTGAATATTGCTTTCTCCACTCATTTGCCGCATCCGACTGAGACCAACCTGGAACAGTTTGAAAAGGCGGTGTCTCATGTGACTTCCCTGGCTCATCTTTATCGGACCAGGGGACAGCAATTTGAGTTCAATTCAGGTGAATTCCAAGTGACGGTAAATGGGGAGGAACGAGAGTACAATGCTCTTATGGAGTATCTGGCTACGGTGAAGCCGACTGACGAGGCTCAGCTCGATACTCAGAACCTGACCACCCCCTGTGTCATGTTTACTGCCGGGAGCACCTCGGTAGTGGAGGGCTGTTCCCAGGTGGACTACCTGCAGCTGTAACTGGTCGACAGTATGAGCTTTGCGAACGCGTTTGAACTGTCCAGCTACCTGCTCTTATTTTCCGGATTCATCTCCCTGTTTGCCAGTGAGGCAGTCGGGCTGGTTCTGACTCTTCTGTATCCGCTAGTGATGGCTCTGGGATGGCGGAACCGTTTCCAGGTGCAGGGTTGGGGTCAGATTGGCTTGTTCATTGCGCTGGTCGTATTCTTCCTGGTGGATGCTCTGGCCTTCTCCGATTTCGTGAGTGCGACACTTCACCTGCTGATCACAGTCAGTCTGATCAAGTTGTTTACTGCAACCACTGACAGAGACTATTTGATTCTTTACTTCATATCATTTGGCTTTCTTCTGTTCGCCTCCGCCTACACCATTTCTATTGCCTTTCTAGTGTCGCTGGTGCTTTACATTTTTTCGGCGATCCTGACCTTTATCCTTTTTGAGAGCAAGAGAGGTTATGAGGAGAACCGGTCAGCTCCTTTCTCAGTGGGTAGTTACATCAACGTTGCTGTGGTGATCACCGGCCTGATCATTTTGATCTCTATCCCCATTTTTCTCATCATACCGCGCACTTCGTTTGGCCTCTTTCGGGTTGACCGTCATCTCGACCTCAACATGAGTGGTTTCTCAGACCAGGTCAGACTTGGTGAAATGGGAGAGATCATTCTCAGTTCGAAGGTTCTCATGAGGGTGAAGCTCGACAGGGATGTGGCTGACCTGCCGTCGGGAACCAAGTGGCGAGGTATTGCCTTGAATCGTTATGATGGCAAGAAATGGTCCAATACTCGGGACAGTTTCCACAGAATCCATAGAGATCACCGCTCCGGTGGAATGATGCTGCTCACCGAGAACCGTCGCGAGAATGAGTTCCTGGTGCAGCAATCCATTTTTCTTGAACCGTTCAGCAATGTGATATTTGGTGCACCCGACATGGTGTCGATAGCTGGAGAAGGGCTGCGTAGAAGTCTTCTTTTTGAAGATGGCAACGATTCGATCGGTATCTATCGGGGAGGGCGGGGACCGATCAAGTACGTGGTCTATTCTGATCTCGTCCCTAGGGAAGAAAAGCTGGTCCAATCACTGCACGGTACCATACCGGCCAGATTGGAGAAGCGCTACCTGCAGCTGCCGAAGATCCACCCGGAGATTAGACAGTTAGCCTTGGATGTGACCCGCCAGCAAGATGGTCTTTTGGAAAAGACATTGGCCCTCGAGGCCTTCCTGAGGCAAGCCTACGGGTACTCCCTGGCCAACCATTCGGCAGGCGCTGACGATCCTCTGGCCGACTTCCTGCTGGTCACCAAGGCCGGCCATTGTGAATTCTTCGCCACCGCCCAGGCGGTCATGATGCGGCTTTTGGGTATTCCTGCTCGGCTGGTCAATGGGTTTCGGCTGGGCGAATTCAACGATTTCAGTGGTTATCTCGTGGTCCGTCAGTCGGATGCACACAGCTGGGTGGAAGGCTATTTCCCAGGGCCCGGTTGGATAGAATTCGACCCCACCCCTATAGTGGTCTTACCGGCTCGGTCCTTTTCTATGCAACGTGTGTTCACTCAGCTTCTCGACGCGATTGATATCTTGTGGACTGAGCTGGTCACCTTTGATCGAATCAAGCAAGTCGGATTTTTCCAATCAGTACGAAGCAGTGTTCACGAAAGCTGGAGAAACGCGGTAAGAGCCTCCCGACACCTCAGTCATTTTGCCGGTCTCAGTTGGTTGGACGATCTGAAGAACTTGAATGTGTTTAATCTTGTCTACTGGCTGTCCGGATGTCTGATATTGGGGGTCACCTGGTTTGCCTACCGGTACCGAAGGTACGTAACAGCCTTCTGGAAACAGCGTGTGTTGAGACAGAAGAGCTCTCAGATCGCTCCTGTCTACTATCTGGAAATGTTGGATTTGTTAAACCGGAAGGGCTTGGTGAAGAGGCCTGCTGAAACACCTGCCGAGTTTGTCGTCCGAATTGAACCCGATTTCGTGAGTTCTGTTCCCTCCATGATTACCCAGCTATACTATGGAAATCGTTTCGGCCATCAACCGCTACAGGAAAGAGATCTGTCTCAGATCTACTACTGGCTGCGAGAGTTGCGTTGAACGGTTGACCTTCTGAGACTGACCAGGTTCCCACCCGTCTACCGACCAGAGTGTTAGTATAATAGGCCTTCATGGCTAAGATCGGATTTCTGAGTTTGGGCTGTGCCAAAAACCGAGTCGACACAGAGGTGATGCTTGGGCACTTGACTCGCGGCGGGCACGAGATCACGGCCTCCCCTGAGGAAGCTGAGATCATTGTTGTCAACACTTGCGGCTTTATCGAGAGTGCCAGTCAAGAGTCGGTAGATGCCATTTTGGAAATGGCCCGGCAGAAGGTGGTTGGTAACTGTCGCAAACTCGTTGTAGCCGGCTGTTTGGTGCAGCGCTACCGAACACAGATTTTGGAGCAGATTCCAGAAGTAGATGCTGTGATCGGAACCAATGAAATACCCGAGATTCTGGAGCTGTGTTGCGACCAGACCCTGAAGTCGAACCCTCCTCGCTACGAGTCCCGCGAGCTCTACCTGTACAGCGACTCTGATCCACGAATCTTGACGACTCCGAGTTACAGTGCCTACCTCAAAGTGGCTGAAGGATGTGACCATCCTTGTACCTTCTGCGTTATTCCTCAGATACGAGGCAGTTTCCGGAGTCGCCCTCTGGACTCCGTCCTGACCGAAGCCAGGCGATTAGCTGCTCAGGGGATCCGGGAGATCAATCTGGTGGCTCAGGACACCACCATGTATGGTTGGGACTGGGGGAACCGTCTTGGCTTGGCCGATCTGATTCGAAGGTTGGGAGAGATAGAGGGGATTCGGTGGATCCGTTACCTTTATGCCTACCCAAACAACATATACGACGAGCTTCTGCAAGCCATGGCCGAGACCCCTTCGGCCTGCAAGTACATTGATGTTCCCTTGCAGCACATCTCTCGACAGATTCTCAAACAGATGAAGAGAGGAGGGAATCGACGTTCTCTGACCCGTTTGCTGATGCGGATCCGGGATAAGGTTCCGGGAGTAGCCATTCGAACCACGATGATTGTCGGTTTCCCAGGAGAGACGGAAGAGGATGTCCATGAACTGATGGAATTTGTAGAAGAAGCGCGCTTTGAGCGTTTAGGAGTATTCACTTACTCGGACGAAGAGAATGCTGCCTCCCATCCACTCGGTAGCAAGGTGCCGGAAGCTGTGAAGGAAGAGCGTCGCCAGCGGCTGATGAAATTGCAGACAGGAATTTCCAAGGCCGGAAATCTCAAACTGGTAGGAGAGACTCTTCCGGTCCTGGTGGAAGGGACGTCAGCAGAGAGCGACTTGTTGTGGCAGGGCCGACTGTCGACCCAGGCTCCTGATATTGATGGCGTCGTCTATCTCAACGACGGAATCACCGATCACACCAGACCTGGGGACATTGTTCCGGTGCGAATCAATGAGGCCCATCCCTACGATCTGGTTGGCACCGTGGTGCAATGAAACAGGCCGGACAAGAGTGTCCCACCTGTAAAAAGACAGTGTTAAAAGATCATCCTTTCGCCCCTTTCTGCAGTGATCGCTGCCGTCTTCTGGATTTGGGACAATGGCTCGGTGGAAGGTACCGTGTCGAGAGTCGCCATGCGGCGGAGCCTGAGACTGAAGTGGAGGAATGAGCTGGATCGACTGGTTGACTCTCTAGCCACCGGCTTCGGTGCAGGTTATCTACCCTGGGCCCCGGGGACTTGGGGGTCGCTGGAGGCGGTCTTTTTGGCCTTGGTGGTGCACCAGGTTTTTCCTCTCCAGGAGCGGATGATTCTGGGAGCTTTCTTGCTCCTGTTGGTAGTCCCTGCCGTCTTATCCTCCGGGCGAGCTGCTCGATCTGATGGCGACTCAGATCCCTCTCGGGTTGTCATCGATGAGGTTGTGGGGCAGATCCTCTGTTTGTTGTGGGTTCCGGTATCAGTGATCTCGGTGGTGGCCGGATTCTTGCTCTTTAGATTCTTTGATATCGTGAAGCCTTCTCCGGCAAGAGAAAGTGAGGGTCTCGGTGGAGGGGTGGGAATTGTTTGTGACGATCTTATTGCAGGGATTTACGCTGGAGTGTCGCTGAAGATTCTTTTCTATCTAACCGGGCATTAGGTACAGAAACTGACAGTGATAGTCCAGTGATGGGCCCAGGACTGGAGCTGTCGGGCAGAAAAAGGAAGATACGAGTGGCCAGTACAGGTTCAGAGCATTCCATCCGGGCAGAAATCATCGCCGTCGGATCAGAGCTTCTGACGCCTTCGCGTCTGGAGACGAATTCTCTGTTCGTTACCCAGCAACTGAATGAATTGGGCATCCAGGTGGCCCGTAAGAGTGTTGTTGGAGACCGACCGGAAGAAATAAGGCGAGCATTGAATGCCGGTCTGAGGGACTCCGAGGTTGTGGTGGTGACAGGCGGATTGGGGCCGACCAACGATGACATCACTCGAGAGACGGTCTCAGAGACACTGGGGCGAAATCTTCGTCTCGATTCCGGCATTCTGGAAAAGATGGAGGAGCGCTATCGGCGGACCCGTTTAAAGATGACTGGAAACAACCGAAGGCAGGC
>JAUXKG010000276.1 GCA_030624355.1 Acidobacteriota bacterium | reverse complement strand
GCTTGCCGGAGGGGAAGCTTTTCTATCAGAAGGGGCGTATACTATCGCCGACGACAAACTAGCCCGGCTTTTATGTAAGCTTTTCCAGGGGGAGAAAAATCAACGGATGAGCGAGATCAACCCAATTCAAGGGAAAGGAAAACAAATGATGAAAGGCCAGTGGTCAAGATTGACTCTCTCGTTGCTCATGTGGGGAACCTTTGGGCTCAGCGGTTCATTGCTGTGGGCGGCGGATGACTTCAACGACCGTCGCGATCGGCTCATGGCCAGCCATCCGGATGGTCTTATTCTGGTAGAAGCCGACTCTGAACCACCGGACAGCTCCTCCAACGACTCCCGTGAAAAAGCCAACTTCTACTTTCTGACCGGTCTGGACCGTCTGGGTGCGGTACTGGTTCTGGATGCTCCGAAAAGAGAAACCCGTCTTTTCGTAAAGGATGACCCCTCGCCCTTGGAGGGGATCCACCAGGTGGCTCCCTCCTCTGATCTGGTTTCCTTTGTCGAAGGCCGACTCAAAGAGGGTGTGGGACGCCTGTACCATAGCCCGGCTGCTGTTGCCTCCTCTGCGCTTCCGGGGTACTTCAAGGAAGCCCCCTGGAGTTCAGTCCACTCAACACTGCAAGAGATGCGCGAGGTCAAGAACGGCTCCGAGATCCGGGCCTTCAGGAGAGTCGCCCGATCCAGCACCACCGCGCTGCGATCCGCCATGCGAATGAGCGGGCCCGGTCGAACTCAGCGAGAATTGGAGGTTGAGGCCATTGCCGCCTGTGTTCGCAGCGGCGGGCAGGGTCACTCCTTTTGGCCCAGAGTGATGTCGGGACCCTACTCTGCTGAAACCACCCAGTCCGCTGCCGGTTTGGGTTACCCGTCCTCGAATCGCACCCTGCAGGCGGGAGAGATTGTTTCATTCGATATCGGTTGTGCCCGCGATCACTATCAAGGTAATGCTGCCAGGAGCCTTCCAGTCAGCGGCGAGTTTACCGATGGTCAGCGCGAGACCTGGGATCTTCTGGTCAAGGCCTTCCAAGCGGCTCGCTCCACCATCCGTCCCGGCGTCTCCCCAGATCAGGTTGCAGCCGCCTACTATGACGTCTTTCGAGGTGCCGGAGTGGAGTCCGAAACGGCCCGCCAGGCCCGTCTCTCCGAACTGGAGGAGGCCGAGTCGATGGCCGTGCCCCTGCTGTACGACATCGGCCTGGAGACCAGGGAAGCTCTGCAGAATGACCTGAGTTCCGGATCCGTGGTGGAACTGGAGGCACAGATCTCCCTCCCACAAAGTCAGCAAGGCTTTCACCTGAAGGACATGTTGCTGATCACCCGGGATGGCACCGAACTGCTGACGGCCGGACTCCCCTACGGAGCAGACGAAGTGGAGGCCTTTCTGGCAACACCGGGTCACGCTCCCTATGTCATTGAAGACATCCACAACCACCTGGACCCTCTGCCCCGCCACGGTCTCGAAAACTTGATAAGTCTGATGAACATCCACGGAATCGCCCGATCGATTATTTTTCGCGGTCGTCAACCCAACTCTGATTTTGTCCTGCAGGCCGTTGCTAAATATCCTGATCGGCTGATCCCCTTCTACCGGCCTAATGTGTACCAAGTGCCGGAGGCGTGGTTGAACAACGACCCGGAGATTCTGGCTGAACTGGAGCGTGAACTCTCTTCAGGACGTTTTCGTGGAATTGGCGAAGTCAACAACGTACGCTACCCGCTCAAAAAACTGGGTGCCAAGGGGGGATGGGGCAAGAGGCTTCTGGCCACCGAAGTCTCTCCGATGTCTCCCATGATGATCAGTATGTTTCGCATCGCCGACAAGCACGACCTGTTCGTCAACCTTCACAACGAGGTGTACTACTACCAGGACATGATGCAACTGCTGGAGCAGTTTCCAAATGTCAAGGTTTTCTGGTCGCACGGTGGGGGAGTGGATTTCTACGGGCTGGATATGGCTTTGCTTCACCATCCCAACCTCTACATCGACTTGTCGGGACGAGTGTACTACCAGATCGACTCATCCCGTGAGGACTCCATCTTCTACGATGAGAATCATGTCAAGACCGGCTGGCTGGAGCTGATCGAAAAGTATCCCGACCGATTTCTTGCCGGTTTTGATGACAACACCATTCAGTACAGCGGCCGCCCCCGGGCCGTCCAGTGGCTGGGAAAGCTGCTCTCTCAACTCACTCCGGCCACCGCCCGCCGGGTGGCTGGGGAAAACATGGATGAGCTGCTCTCCTCCACGGAGCCTTAGGAGTCTGTCCCCTTTTACTTACCTATTACTTATGAGGGGACCTGGGCACGTGCGAAGATCACTTCCTTGTGCATGGTGAAGTCCTGCGGACTCAGCTCCTTCAATCGAGCACGCAGGGCCTCCAAGCAAGAGCTGCGCTCCTCAGGACCAAGCGAGTCCAAGCGACGCTTCCCCAGACCGAATAGAGTTCGGCTACTGATAAATTCTTCCAGTTGGCTCTGATACTCACAGATTCCCGTCCAGGTCGTCACCGACTGATAGCCGGCTTCCACCAGGAGGGCCTCCATTTTGGGGGTGGTATCCACCAGATGGTGCTGGGTCAACTCGGCAGCCGGATCCAATCGGGCCGCACCCTGCCGGTCGAGTTCTTCAATCCACACCTGAAAGGCGGGAAAGCCGGGGTCACGCCCCCAGGTAACCACTCCAATGGTGCCTCCACGCCTCAGAAGGCTGCCCATCTCCAACAATCCGTGGACCGGCTCCGGCAGGTGGAAGAGCATAAACAGCATGACTCCGATATCAAAGCTACCCGGCACAAAAGGGAGTTGGGAGGCATCGGTATGTACTCGAGCAAATCTCTCCGGTGCCCATTTGAGCATGCCTTCAGCGTGATCTACACCAACTACAAAAGCGAAGGGAGCCGCCTCTTGTAAGTGGGGAAGCAAGGTTCCCACACCGGTTCCCACATCCAGTACTCGTCTGGCCTTTTCCAGTGGCAGTTCGGCCAGCAGGCTTCGGCTGGGGACTTCAACTACCGGAGCCCACAGTCTTTTGTAGGCCTCCGCTTCATTGGTGTAGCGCTGTTCCAGCCGCTGGAACCGTTCAAGTCTGGACACTGTGGCTCAGGCTCCCCGGCTGAAATGATTTTCCACCATCCGCCGCCAGCAGTGGGCAGCCACCACGCTGGTGGGAATGTGAGCCAGCGTCAGGTTGCCGCGCGGAATAACGGCGGCGCTGCTGACGAAAAGGTTCTCCACGTCGTGCGATTCAAAATCGGAATTGACCACCGAATTCGTACGGCTCTCTCCGGCCCGGCAGGTGCTGGTCTGGTGACTGACCGAGTAGCGCTTGGGGGGCTCTGAATTCACCTTTACCGGAGGAATATCCATCTTGCTGTACAACTCGACAATCAGCTCTGCCCCTCGCTTCAGACTGGCTAAGATCTTAGGGTTCTTCCGATCGTAGGTGTATTTTCCCGTGGGCGTGACCACCCCTCGATCCCACAGGGGAGCCCCCAACGTGACCCCAATGCCACCAAAGTAACGGCAGGCCGTTCTCATGTAGTTCTTGTGCTCCCAGCCGAAGTCAGGAGCAAACGAGTGCAGAGCCAGAACCTGGGGGTAGGCTTCGTCGATGGCCGACATCTTGGAGTCGTTGATGCGAAGATCGTGATAGCCGTGATCCTCCTCATGAATCCGGAAAGCATAGCGTTCTACCCCTCCCCTCGATTCTTTGATTTCAGTATCGAAAAGAGCATTGACGCTGTGACCGATGTCTCCATCCAGATGTTTTCCTATGTTGTCATTTTCTACGATCAGCCGGTCTCCCAGCAGCTCTCTGGGACCGTAGCCGGAACGCATCAGGAGAACCGGCGTGCCGGCTGTTCCACAGGTCACCAGCACCTTGGGTGCCCGGGCCTCCCGGTGTTCTCCGAACTGGCTGTAGTGAACTCCCCTGGCCACCGCCCTGCCCCCCTGCTTTTCGATGATGACCTTTTCGACTTCGGCATCGGGAATGATCTTGACGCCATGCTTCTCACATTGATGAATATAGTAGAGGCTGCTTCCCTTGGAGTCGTACTTGCAAAGATGCCCCGAGCCACAGAAACCGCAGTTGATGCAGTTGCGTCTGCCCATGGTGACCCGCACCGGCTGGTAACCCATGGTTCGAGCCGCATCCCGGAAAAGGTGGTTGCCCAAAGTCATGTTCCGGGCCAGAGAAAGACGAATGTTGTAGACTTCTTTGATCTCATCTACGGCAGGCTTCAGCTTCTCTTCACTCCAGTCCACTCCCGTTTCCCAGTGCCAGTGGTCGTAATCTTCGCTCAACGGCAAAGCAGCATTCCCTCCCCAGTGAAGGCCGCAGCCTCCCACCATCTTGTTCTGGTGGCCGTCATAGGGCCAGGGCTGGGCCCGAAACTCCTGGTAGTTGATGTTCACCACCGCCCGACGGCGCTCGGGGACGCCGTAACCGGGCCGGAGTTTTGCCTGGCCGCGGATGAAGTAGGGACCGCCCTCGATCAGCGCCACTCGCAGTCGGTCTCCCGTCTGGGGGTGAATTCCATGTTCGGCAAT
>JAUXKG010000083.1 GCA_030624355.1 Acidobacteriota bacterium | reverse complement strand
GAAACCTGCCCTGTCAGCTAATTAACAACTCTTCGCGTCAAAAGGGTTGGAAATCCTTTCGGCTTTCCTATCGAACCCGCACTGGCGCTTTGCTGGGGTGAACTGTGAATTCACCCGGGGAGGGCGTATGTTTCGTTTTTGGACCACATTGGTCAGTGTGTTTCTGTTCCCTTTAACGGCTTCTGCCGAATCAGTCTCTGGAACGGTTGCTGATCCTCGAGGCGTTCCGATTGCCGGGATTCGGCTGATCCTGCTCCAGAATAACACTCCGATCAGTTCCACATTGACTGACCCTCAGGGAAGCTACCGCTTTGAAGAGCTGGCACCCGGGATCTACCAAATCAGCATTCATGAACTGGGCTTCGAACAGGAGAAGAGCGAATTTGAAGTGGGGACAGGAGAAGAACTTCGGCATGACCTAGTGCTGAGTTTGAGACTGCTGGAGGAAAGGGTAGTGGTGACAGGCACCCGAACCGCGTCTCCCCGCAATCTCCTGGGAAACAGTATTTCCGTCATCACGGCTGAAGAGATTGAGGCTCAACGAGGAGTGACATTGGGAGATGTCCTGAGGACTTTGCCCGGGGTAGCCATCGCACAGAGCGGAGGTCCGGGTTCGGTCACCTCCATCTTCCTTCGAGGAGGAGAGTCCAATTACACCAAGGTTTTGGTGGATGGAATTCCCCTCAACAAGCCCGGAGGAGCCATCGATCTGTCCAACATCTCCCTGACCAACGTGGAGCGGATAGAAGTGGTTCGAGGCCCTCAGAGTGCGCTGTACGGTTCCGATGCCATCGGTGGGGTGATTCAAATCTTTAGCAAGAAGGGAACAGAAGAAGGCAGACCTCGTTTCGATCTCTTTCTCGAGGGGGGCACCTTCGACACCCTTAATGCCGGGACATCCATTGCCGGACGGCTGGAGAAACTTTCCTATAGCCTGGCCTTCCGGCATTTCAGCACGGACAACATGGAACCCAACGACTTTTTTCACAACAACAGCTTCTCCTCCCTGTTTGAGATTGAAACCAGCCGCGACTCCTCTCTGACACTCGTCGGACGGTTTGAGCGGGGAAGATCCGGAGCGCCTGGTCAAACCGCCTTCGGTCGTCCCGACCTGGAGGAAAACTCCAGAAAGAGAGATTTCGCTCTCAGCGCCAGCTGGAATCAGACACTTTCCGATTCCTGGCAGCACAGAATGGCCTATTCTCAGTCCTACAGCAATGTGCTGTCGGAAGACTCAGCGGATTCCGGTCCCTATGTTCCCCAGTTTGAAGGGAAGGAAGCCACCTCCTGCTTCTTTGGCCCACCGTGCCAGTCCTTCGATTTCGGACCCTTTCCCGTCTCTTCTCTCAACGCTACTCGCAAACACCTCTTCAACTACCAGAGCGACTTCTTTCTCAACACTCACTCACTGTCTGCTGGATTCGAATATGAGCATCAGCGTGGCACCCTCAACGACCTGCGTGCCACCAGAGACAACTTCGGATACTACATTCAGGACCAGTTTGTTCTGGCCCAGCGCCTGGCAGTGACCGCAGGCGTGCGACTGGAAGATAACGACAGTTTCGGTCTGTTTGCCTCCCCACGGGTCTCGCTCTCCTACCTGCTCAGAGAGGGCAGCGCTCAGGAATTTTGGGGAGCCACTCGTCCCACATTCAATTTTGGCCTGGGAATCAAGGAGCCCACTTTTCTGGAATCCTTCAGTCCCAACTTCTTCTTTCAGGGAAATCCCGATCTGGATCCTGAGAAAAGCCGAAGCTTTGAAGTCGGACTGGAGCAGAGCCTGGCCGGCAACCGTCTTCAGTCCCAACTGAACCTGTTTCACAACCGCTATGAGGATCAGATCGCCTTCGTAGTCCTGGATCCTTCCACCTTTGAAGGCTCTTTTCTCAATACCGACAAGAGCCAGGCCTGGGGCATCGAGCAGACCCTGCAGTTTACTCCCTCTGCCAACCTGCATTTCGGGGGGCGGATATAGTTATTTGAACACCAAGTTTGTGGAGATTCTCAACCCTTTCCCCCCGCTCTCTGTGGAGGGCTCACAACTGCTTCGGCGGCCGGCCCATTCCGGGTTCCTGACGATCGACTGGAGCTCCGGCCGATTCCACCTGAACTCCCATACCACCTTCAACGGGAAGCGCGCTGACAGTGACTTCCTGGGATTGGATCTGACCGAGGTGGACGGCTACACGCTGTGGAACCTCTCGGGCAGTTTCCGAATGAACCGCAATCTGGAACTGTATACCACTCTTCGGAACATTCTGAATCAGGAGTACTTCGAAGTGCTGGGTTTTCCGGCTTTGAAGTTTCATTTTCGGGCTGGGCTTCGCCTGTCTTTCTGATAGATTGTGCAGCAATGAAGAAAGGCCTCACTACAACCCTGTCAATCCTCCTGGGGATGGCCACCTTTGGCTGCGCCCGCGAGGAAGCGACCACCGGAAGATCACGGCAGAGCGAACTTCGCATCGTCTCACTGGCCCCCAGTCTGACTGAAACTCTCTTTGAACTGGGGGTGGGGGACCAGATCGTGGGGGTCACCGTTCACTGCACCTATCCTCCCGAGGCCCAGGAGAAGGAAAAGATCGGAGATTTCGTTCATCCTAACCTGGAGAAGATTGTCAGCTTGGAGCCCGACCTGGTGGTAGCCGAACAGTGGCCATCCTCAAGAACGGTTCCCCGCCTGAGACAGTTCGGACTGCAGGTAGTCGATCCTGTAAGCCCCCGCTCTCTAAAAGAAATCTATGAGATGATCCGGACTGTGGGGCAGGTGGTCGGGCGTAATGAGAGAGCCGAGCGACTCATCGCCGATATGAGGCGGCGGGTAGTCCGCGTTCGAGAGCGGGCAAACAGGCTGAACCGGCGACCCAGCGTCTATGTTGAAATTGATCTGCCCTCCTGGACCATCGGGGAGCGAAGTTTCATTACCGAAGCACTCGATATCTGTGGCGCCCGCAATCTGTTCGCCGATGTACGAAAGAGGGCTCTTCTGGCTTCCAAGGAAACCATCATTGCCCGCGATCCGGAAATTATTCTGTCATTCGCAGTCAGTGCTGAAAGACTGAGTGAGAGACCCGGCTGGTCGTCGATCCGAGCCGTGCGCAACGGAAATGTCATCGACGATTTTGACCAGAGCCTGCTCTCTCACGGTAACCATCGGCTCATAGAGGCCATGGAACAACTTCAGAATCGCTTCTTGGATGCGCTCGATGCGGGTTAAAGTGACAGGAACAGGTTGGCGGCTGTTATTCTTGTTGTTGGCGACCCTGCTTCTGGGCGTGGCCGCTCTGTTCGTGGGTCCAGTATCCAACCCGTCCTGGACGATCATTTGGGAAATTCGATTTCCCAGGGTGGTGCTTGCGGTGATCGTCGGATTTGGTCTGGCCGGAGCCGGTGCGGTACTACAGGGGGTCCTTCGAAATCCCCTGGCTGATCCCTTCATTCTGGGCACTTCGGGGGCCGCTACTACCGGGGTCATTCTGGCCTCAATCCTCGGTTTTCAACACTACTCGGTCCTCTATTTCCTGGCATTGGGCTTCGCCTTGGCCTCCATTTTTCTGGTCTATCGAATCGCCTACGTCGACGGGAAGGCTCCCATTCAAACGATCATCTTGGCGGGTGTGATCGTGGGTCTATTCTGCAACGCAGTGGGCTTCATTTTTTTCTCCATTCATTACCGAGAATCCTTTTCCATTCTCTACTATCTGCTGGGAACACTCACCGAAGGGGACATGGCCCGAGTGGCCATTTCTGGAACCATCATCGCTGCCGGGCTGACGGCCACCTGGTTCATGTCTCGTGAGCTCAACATTCTCACCCAGGGAGAGGACAATGCCTTCCATTTGGGCGTCGAAGTGGAGACCGCCAAGAAACTACTCTTTGTCATCGCCTCGGCCATGGTAGCCGGAGCGGTGGCGGTGGCCGGAATGATTGGATTTGTAGGACTGGTTGTCCCTCACATGATGCGAATGATCGTTGGCCCTGATCATCGAGTCCTGATACCGGCCTCGGCGTTGGGGGGGGCCATTTTTCTGATAATCGCAGATACACTGGCACGCACCTTGCTGCCTCCTCTTGAAATTCCGGTGGGCGCTCTGACCGCCTTGGTGGGTTCTCCCTACTTTGTCTATCTGTTGCGAAAAAAGCGCCACTCAGGAGAGTTTTAATGCCGGTGCTTTCTTTGGAAAAGGTGAACTTCAACTACGGCTCCGACTTTGCTTTGCTGGACATCAACCTGTTAATTCCTGAGAAAGGATTTCTGGCGTTGATCGGCCCCAATGGAAGCGGCAAAACGACCTTGCTCCAGATCATGTCCGGCCTGCTCACACCAAAAAGCGGCACGGTGCGGTTGGGTGATGACCGGGTGGGCGATTTGGGAGCCCGTGAACTGGCGAAGCGGGTAGCTGTAATCTCTTCCGAGCAGTACTTTGAATTCCCGTTTCCGGTTGAAGAAGTTGTCTCCATGGGACGCTTTCCTCATCTAGGCAGACTTCAGCGATTCGCCAGGCACGACTGGGAAGTGGTTGACAGATCTCTACAGATGACTCAAACGACTCATCTCAGAAATCGCCCTATCTCGCAGCTGTCCAGCGGCGAGCGTCAAAGGGTTTTGATTGCTCGAACAATCGCTCAGGAGACCCCCTTCCTGATGCTAGATGAACCCAATGCCCACTTGGACATTAACCATCAGATTGCTGTTTTCCGGCTGCTTCAGGAACTCAACAGGGACCATGACATGAGTATCATTGTCGTCTTGCACGACTTGACAGCCGCTGCTGCATTCAGTCAAACCGTGGCTTTGCTCGACCGGGGAAAATTAGTGACTGTCGGCCCTCCCCATGAGGTCATCACCACCAAAAACATCAGGACTGTCTACGGAGCCGACGTCGTGGTCCACCCCAGCCCGGAGGGAGGATTTCCTCAGGTGACCTATTCCGGGAACTGACCTCCTGACCTCCTGACCATTGTCTTGATCAGTGTCGATTGACGAGTGTCGAGTGATTGGCTGACAACTGATCAGTGTCGATTGACGATTGTCGAGTGTCGAGTGACAACTGACAACTGACCGGGCTACAATGAGACGTGGTGGAGAATCACTTATGAGAAAAAGGAGATTGCTGGCATTACTGGTAGGATCGACCCTGACCTTTCTTCTACTGTCTGCCGGCACCGAACCTGCCCCCCCGTTTGCTGAAGCCGTTGCCTCCATCACTTCTGCCGAACTGCGGTCGGACCTTTACTTCCTGGCTTCAGATGAAATGCAGGGTCGCGAGATCAATACCCCGTTCAACGATATTGCCGCACTCTATCTGGCTCACCGTTTTCAATCAATGGGATTGCAGCCGGTGGAAGACGGCGCTCATTTTCAATATTTCACATTGGTCCATGCCAAACTGGGCAAACGCAACCGTCTCAGAATTAGACACAGCAAGTCCTCTTTCCCGATTACCGGTACCCTCAAAAAGGACTTTTTCCCCTTTCCCCTGTCGGCCGAAGGATCGGTGAAGGCCCCTTTGGTTTTTGCCGGCTATGGAATCACGGCACCTGAGCATGACTACGACGACTATCAGGAACTGGCTGCTCACCGGAAGATTGTTGTCATCATGCGTCACGAACCGGGAGAAAACGACCCGCAAAGTCCTTTCGATGGGTTGCTCGACTCCAAGTACAGTGAGGATTTCAGAAAAATCCTGAATGCCCAGGACCATGGGGCTGCAGGAGTGATCCTTGTTCCCGATACGGCGAACCACTCCCGGAAAAGCAATTTTTCTCGGCGTGCCAAGTCGGTCTGGCCGGAAGATCCCTCGCAGCACGTTTACGCTCTGAAGATATGGGCGGAGAGGATCCGAATACCTGTTTTGTTCTCGTCAGCTAAATTCGCCGATCGATTCCTGAACACCAGCGGGAGCAAATTAGACGAAATCCAGAAGAAGATCGATCAGCAACACCGACCTCACAGTTTCGAGTTATCGGGAGTCGAGGTCACCCTGGAGGCCAGCCTGACCCGAGAGCAAACTCGGGTACGCAACGTTCTCGCCTATCTTCCGGGCTCGGACCCAAAACTGAAGGAAGAGATCGTCGTCGTCAGCGCACACTTCGATCACGTTGGCAGTCGCGATGGCGAGATCTTCAACGGTGCAGATGATGACGGCAGTGGCACAGTGGGTCTGCTGGAGGTTGCCCAGGCCTACTCTTTAAGTCCTGAAAGACCGAAGCGCTCCCTGCTTTTTGCCGCCTGGAATGCGGAAGAGCGTGGTCTTCTAGGGTCTCGGTATTACGTACAAACACCTCTTTTTCCTTTGGCTAAAACCGTTGCTGTTTTCCAAATGGATATGATCGGGCGAAACGAGGAAATTCCGGACCCAACCAATCCCCGCTATCACGGTCTGGAAAAACAGACCGCTGCTGAAAATACCAACAGTGTCAACATACTAGGTTACACTCGAAGTAACGACCTCCGCGATGTGGTGGCGGCAAGCAACAGATACGTCGGTCTGGAACTGAAGTTTCGATACGACAACAACTCAGGGAATCTACTGCGTCGCAGTGACAACTGGCCATTTCTCGTCCATGGGGTTCCGGCTCTATTTTTTCATACAGGATTGCATCCTGATTATCATCAACCCACGGATACTCCGGAAAAGATTAATTACGCCAAACTGGAGAAAGTCGTACGCCTGGTTTTCCTTTCCAGCTGGAATGCTGCAAACATGCAAGAGGCACCCCGTCTCAACACGATAAACCAGGATAAATGAGCGACGAGCTGACCCAGACACAGATTCACACGGATTAGCGAACACAGATTGACACGGATTAAGAAAGGTTCTTCTTGTCAGTTGTCAGCTGTCAGCGGCCGAAGGCCAGTTTCAATCGTCACTCGACACTAGCTCATTCACTGCCGCCAGGACAGCATCGTAATCGGGATGTTCGGCAACCTCTCCGACATACTCCACATGACGCAGACTATTCTCTCCGTCCACCACAAATATGGCACGGCAATTCAAACGAAGCTCCTTGATCAGCGTCCCGTAACTGGAACCAAAAGAGGCATCCTTGTGATCGGAAAGCATCGTAAGATTCTCGACTCCGGCCGCAGCACACCACCGGCCTTGCGCAAAAGGAAGGTCCATGCTGACGGTATAGATATCGACCCCCGAAAGACTTCCCGCTTCTTGATTGAAGCGGCGGGTCTGCTCATCGCAAACAGGAGTATCCAGGGAGGGAACCACACTGAACACCCGGACACCCACAGTATCAGCCAACACCACAGATTTCAGATCCCCTCCAACAGTCACAAAGTCCGGGGCTTTTTCACCCACCTTCAGCTCTGGACCGACCAGAGTAAAGGGGGTTCCCTTCAAAGTTACAGCATCGGGTCTTTCAACACTCATTGTCTCCTCTTCCTCCTAGAAAAACCGCAATTGTATCGCAGTTTGAGATCAGTGGCCACCGCCACCGATCCCAAACCTCCTGGATTCAATCTTTCTCCAGAGAATATGGACAAAATATGGACAAAATGCTCTAAATAGTTGACAAAACTGAGTCAACCTCTCTACAATCAGGCTGTTGCCAGCATAGTTCTGATCCAAGGATGAAACTTTCTGCCCAAACAAGCATCAGACCTATCAGGTATAAGGACAGTATCGCTCCGTCGCCGGGACAATCGAGAAGAACCCAGGAGGGTGGAGATATTTTCCAGACTCAGCAAAAGGACTCGCACTTAAAGACGATGAAAGCAACGATTTTAGAAAGTGAGGGCCTGTACCCGCAAACCAAGAAGCCGGATTCTTCTTTGCGTAATCTGGCTTTGGGCATTCTGCTTCAGGCTCTTCGCGATATCGTATCCCCGAAAAAGGCTTCTCATAAGGAATGGGAGCTGTGGAGGAAGGATGCTCTGGATTGGTTCTCCGCAACTGACACCCACCCCGGTAGTCTGACATGGGTTTGTGAAGTGCTGGAAATGAATCCGAATGAACTGAGAGATTGGCTCCGCAGATACCAACGCAGCGGCCATCATCGCAAAAAAGAAATGGCGAGAAAGCTGATTCGGTTTCAAATTCGCCACTGACATAAGTGCCGGGAGCTGATCTCCGGTATCTCCAAATACAGATCCGGCCGCCATCCTCGATTTGCTGTCAAACGATACAGGAGCTTCCACCTCGACTCCTAGCCCGGAGTATTCATAGGTTCTCGTCACGAAGCGCCGAAAGCGCCGGCCTGACAAGGCGCGCGACCGAGGCCCCCGCAAGCGTACTGTATGGTACGTTCTGGGTCTTGCTTCATAGATATGGTAACGTTCGCTGATGGGGCTTGCGCGGCGAGATCAAGGAGCAAGGAGAAGTCG
>JAUXKG010000368.1 GCA_030624355.1 Acidobacteriota bacterium | reverse complement strand
TTAGCATCGATTCTACCAACATGGTCATCAATTCCCAGATGATGAAGTTGCTGGTGGAGCGGATTCCACTGGAACACCGGGGTATTGTGAAGGATCCGCAAACGGGCAAGCCCACGGGACGCATCTATGGACACGCCACCGGCGTCGTGGGATGGGACCTGCGGCCTTGGCCCACCATTGACGAGACCTTTCTAGATGAACAAAGAGGGATGATGCGGGAGCTGAATGAGGATGGCATTACCACCATCATTGGCCATATTCAGGGATTCTCCCTGGCAGTGCTCAATATTCTCTGGCACAACGGTGAGGTCACTGTGCGTGTCAGGGGATCTCACGATTTCCTCCGCCAGAACCCGTACGCCGAAGCCTATTTGAGACGCCTAGGGAATCTGGTGGACTTTGGCTTAGGCGATGACATTATGATTGTCGGTGCTGGGCTGGCCTCCGTAGATGGCAACCACGATACCGGCTCATCTCTCACCTTGGAACCAAAGGGGAGTTCGGGCGGCTACGCCTTCAGCTCTATCGGACAGAATAAGTGGATCGGTTTTGGTGCCCATGACGATAAATGGGAAGAGGACCAAGGACGATCCCAAACGGAATGGGAAAATGTCCAGGCAGCGGTGAAATATGGCTGGAACACCACGGCCATTCACAACGTGGGAGACAAAGCCACCGAGATCTGGCTGGATGCTATTGAGACCGCTCTCGATCAGGACGATCTGGCACTGCGTCCCCAGTTCCGGCCCTTCGGTCTCGACCACAACTTCTTTTGGTCGGCCACGCAGGATGAGAGGATCAAGAAGCTGGACCTGCGCCGGGGCCTCGGCAAAATGTTTGGTGGCATGGCGGAAGCGGTTGAAATGTATGGAGACCGTGTCCATGACGCTCAACCGGTGACGGAGCTGATCGAGAGAGGCATGAAAGTCCACATCGAGGGGACCAATCCGTGGCGGGGGATTCATCGATACATCACCCGAAAGGACAGCCAGGGACGAATCTGGGGGCCGGATTATGCCGTCGACCGACAGACCGCTCTTCTCATGAAGACACTCTGGGCAGCCCGTTTTATCGATGAAGACTACCGGCTGGGTTCGATCGAACCCGGAAAGTTGGGCGATCTGGTGGTTCTGGGAAAAGATTATCTGACCGTGCCCGTGGATGAAATCCCCACCATTCCGATTGTCACCACGATCGTGGGAGGGCGAATTGTTTATGACCAGAATTCCAACTAGATGAGAGGAAAGAACATAATGATTTACCGCACTACCATAATCAGCCTGTTGGCCTTCATGACAACCTTCCTGAATGCTCAGCAGCTGCCCCCGGAAATTGTTCGCTATGCAGATCTTGTCTTGTTTGACGGCAAGATTCTCACTGCGGACAAGAGTTTTAGCACGGCCGAGGCAGTGGCTATCCGGGATGGGAAATTTCTGGCTGTCGGAAACTCGAACCGAATCTTGGCCCTGGCCGGCCCCCAGACAGTCAGGGTAGATCTGCAGGGCAGAACCACCATACCGGGCTTTGTGGGCAGCGATGCCGATAACGACTTCGCAGCCGGGAATCTGTACAAGGAGACCCAGATCAACGGGAAGATTTTGGGTACCCAGCCACAAATCAAGAAAGAGGAAATCTTTCAGCGCATGCGCCAACTGCTGAGTGAGGTTCCTGCTGGGGAGCCCGCATTCTTCAGGTTTAACGAGAAGAGCGAGGCTCTCTTTTTCACCAAGGAAGACCTGGATCCAGTGGCCCCTAGCAATCCGATCATGGTCACCGCAGGCTCATTCGACAGCGTGCTCAACTCACTCATGCTGGAGCAGCTCCTACAGCGACTTCCCAAGGAACATCCCAGTATAGGCAAAGACGAGCAGACAGGAGATCCTAATGGTCAGGTTTTTGGATTGGCCATGGGAGTGATCGGCTGGGACCTCCGTCCCTGGCCTCGCATCGACGAGACCTACCTGGAGGAGCAAAAGGAGATGATCGCCCAGCTCAACGCCAGGGGGGTTACCACTCTTATCGGTCACATTCAGGGATTCAGTCTCACTGTTTTAAATCTGTTGTACCATCGCGGCGAACTGGACATCCGGGTTCGCGCCTCCCACGATTTTCTTCGCCAGAATCCTCATGCCGAAGCCTACCTGCGTCGTCTGGGCAATTTAGTCGATTTCGGATTGGGCGACATGGTCATCATCATCGGGGCGGGACTATCGGCCATCGATGGTGACGTGCCCACCGGTGCCGCCCTGACTCTGAAGCCCAAAATCAGCTCGGGCGGTTACAATTTGGGCCCCTACGGCAAGAACAACTGGCTGGGTTACAGCGGAGGGGAAGTGGGATGGGAGTCCCCGCTACTGGACCGGAGTAAGACTGAGTGGGCTTCGGTTATGGCTGCACTCAGGTACGGCTGGAATTTTGCCGGGATGCACAATGTCGGCGACGGGGCCACCGCCATCTGGCTGGAGGCCATTGAAGAGGGGCTCTCGGATCCGAAATCGGTACTGCAACCCACCTTTCGCCCCTTTAGCCTCGACCACAATCTGTTTTGGGACGAAGGTCAGACCCAGAAATTGAACAAATATGGCGTGAGAAGGGGTTTGGGCAAGATGTTTGGCCGCCCCGAAGAGGCGGTGCTGTTCTATGGAGAGCGGCTGCACGACGTGCAGCCGGTTCCACAACTGATCAAGCAAGGTTCGCTGGTTCATATTGAGGGGACGAGGCCTTTTAGGGAAATTCAAAGTTATGTCACGCGCAAAGATGATAATGGTCACCTGTGGGGTCCGGATCACGCCGTGGATCGTGAGACCGCACTTCTGATGAAGACGCTGTGGGGGGCACGCTTCGTGGGGGAAGACGACCGACTCGGATCTATTGAGGCGGAGAAGCTGGCTGACCTCGCGGTGCTGGGGGAGGATTACATGACCGTTCCTGCCGACCGCATCTCTGATATTCCTGTGATCATGACCGTCGTGGGGGGAAGGATCGTCTATCAAGTCGAACCATGAAAACCGCTAGTCGATCACTGCTCCTTCTAGTGGTTCTGTGCTTTCATCTGTTTGCCTTTCCCAGTCTCCAGGGAGCCCAACTCGAATCAATAGAGCTGTCCTTTAGCCGGGCCACAGCGCGGGCAGGTGAGCAGGTTTCCTTACCCATCTACCTGAAATCCGATGACAACATCCGGGAGGCCTTCCAGTTGACCCTTCGCTTTTCTCCCAGTCAGTTAACTTATGAGGCTCTGGAGAGTGGCTACCTGGCCCGGAAGGCTGGCTGGGTCCTGAGTGCAGAGCTCAAGAAGGCTCCGGAGGGAGAGTCCCAGCGAGAACTGAAGATCACAGTCCAGCCTGGCACCTCAGATTTTTTTCCCAGTGGTCTTATTGCCCAGGCCCGTTTTCTGGTCACGGATGGCGTTCCGGATGGTGACATTGTTGTCCACGGCTCCCTGGAACGGCTATCCGGGGCGAACCAGACTATTCAGGAGGTACCGACCCACATCAGGGTTTACAGCCAGCTCATGTACGCGTGCTTCTTTTACATGCATTGACAGTGAGTGAGTTCAAAGGTGCAGCAAAGTTGGGTTAGGCATCGATCCCCAC
>JAUXKG010000386.1 GCA_030624355.1 Acidobacteriota bacterium | reverse complement strand
CCAGCCTCACTGCCTCTCTTTCCGCCCAGCAGTATCTTGAGGTGACCAGTCGGCGGGCCAACCTCCGTTTCGCGCCCACTACCGGGTCCTCGATTGTGGCCACAACCCACCGGGAAGACATCGTCGAGTTGAAGGATGAGAGCGGAGACTGGTATCACGTCCGACTCTTCTCCGGCGAATTGCGCTATCTTCACAAACGGCTGGCCCGGGAGGTACATTACAGACCCGAGGTCCCCCAGGAATTTTCCCGGCGACGGGAGATCTTCAAAGCCTTTCAAGAGGTGGACCGAAAAGTGAAAAAGGAGGCGTCCAGAAGGTATCCGGCGGACAAGAATCTCAAGAAAAACATTGAACATGCAGCGATCCTGGAGGACCGCTACAAGCTGGAGGTAGTTCACCGATTCGAAGTTCAGGCGCCCCTCTATCGGCGCATTGCCATCGAAGGCCTTCAAAAAGGCTGGTAGCAGTGCCTCAGCGACCGCGCCTCCCTGAATTCATGCTTGGCTCTTTCTAATTCGAATCAGTACAATCTCTGTCGAAGAATTTCGACTCAAACTGACCACTGAGGAAACAACGTTATGAAAGAAGAAAACCACTCCATGGCTCCCGGAGCATCAGCATCAAAGACACTCCTGCTGACCGTCCTGGTGTCACTCATGCTCCTCGCTCCCGGCAGCAGTCGAGGGCAGGACACACCCTTTGAGCTCCTGGAGACCACCATAAAAGACGTTCATGAGGCTTACAAGTCGGGGCAGCTGACCGCCAGCCAACTGGTCCAGCTCTATCTGGACCGGATCGAGGCCTATGACCAGAAGGGACCGACCATAAACTCGATCATCACCCTGAATCCCAGGGCCCTCCAGGACGCCGAGAAACTGGATGCTGCACTAGAAGCTTCCGGCTTCGTTGGACCGCTTCACGGCATCCCGGTGATCGTCAAGGATCAGGCAGACGCCAAGGGCATGCCCACCACCCTGGGCTCGATTGTCTTGAAGGATTACTATCCGGGCAAAGACGCCTTTGTCGTGGCACGGCTCAGAGAAGCGGGGGCGATCATCCTGGCCAAGGCTACACTGGGCGAATTCGGAGGAGGTGGAACCTACGGTTCCCTCTTCGGTGAAACACGCAACCCCTACGATCTGGACAGAACCGTGGGCGGCTCCTCGGGCGGTCCCGGAGGGAGCATTGCGGCTAACTTTGCCACCGTTGCCGTGGGACAGGAGGGCCGGGCTTCGATTCGCAGGCCTTCGGCCTGGAACTCTCTGGTGGGCATGAGAACCACCGGCGGAATGGTGAGTCGAACGGGAGTGTTGGCCGGGTGGCCCTCACTGGCCGGAACTCTGGGGCCCATGACGCGCACTGTGGAAGACCTGGCCAGACTCCTGGATGTGATGGTGGGTTATGATCCGGAAGACCCTCTGACGGCTCGGAGTATGGGCCATATTCCGGACAGCTACACGGAGTTCCTCGACAAAAAAGGCTTGCTGGGGGCGCGAGTGGGTATTCTTCGCGAATCCATCGGTTACAAGTCTGAACCCGGCTCGCCGGATTTTATGAAGGTGAGTCTGGTCTTTGACAGAGCAGTCGGGGAGTTGAGATCGGCAGGTGCCGAAATCATTGACCCGGTGGTCATCCCCAACCTGAAACCGCTGCTGGCCAAAAGGGCTTCCGGTCCTGACGGAATCGAATCCTTCCGTCTCTACTTCAGGAGTCCCAATGCCCCCTTCAGTACTCCTCAGGAACTGCTTCAGATGCCCGATTTCTCCAAGATATTCCCTCCCAGACAAGCGGGCCTGCGGCGCCTGGCGGAAGGTCAGGTGGATACCTCCAAGCATTATCAGTTCCTGTTGGCCAGACGGGAATTAATGGACAACCTTTTAAAGGTCATGGCGGATCACAATCTGGATGCCATCGTACACAAGTCTGTCGAACATCAGCCCACCCTGATCAGTGCGGGAATCAATCCGCCCTATGTCGCCCACAAAGGGGTTCCCGACTTGAACACCTTCCTGGTCTTCGTTCCCACCATCACCGTACCTGCCGGATTTACTACCCAGAATCTTCCGGTGGGGATCAGCTTCCTGGGAAGACCCTTCAGCGACGCTCTCATGATCAAGCTGGCTTATGCGTATGAGCAGGCCACCCGGCATCGCAGGCCGCCCGCCACTACCCCTGCACTGGATGGCCAACCATAAAATCCAGGAATAGGAAGGAAGGGAACCGAGCAGACTGTTCCCTTTCTTCTTCTCCTGGGAGCCTGTCCGAGAATTAGGCAGGGTCGCGCAGATGGGGCTTGCATGGGCAGGTCAAGGAGCGAGGAGGAGGCGATGCAGGGACATCGGCGACGACAAGCGACGATTTTCTCAGGAGAGCTTAGAAGCGGCCAGGGCAAGGGCGTTTACTTTACCCAACTGGACTGGGCTCGTCGCCAGTTTCAGGAGAAACTGGGCATCGAACCTCATCCGGGCACCTTCAACCTGATCCTCAGAAAAGCTGAAGAGTTGGCCCGCTGGCAGTCACTTCGTGAGGAGGCGGGGATTGTCATCGAACCTCCCGACCCTCAGAACTGTGCAGCTCGTTCCTATCCCGTCCGGATTGACGCCTTCCTGCCCGGGGCTGTCATCCATCCGAATCTCCCCGATTACCCCAACAATCAGTTGGAGATCATTTCGGCCCTGCATCTGCGCCAAGCCTTGGACCTCAAGGATGGCGATCTGGTGCAAATCGAGGTCAACCGGCCTCTCGAAGTTCGAGCCGTGGTGTTTGATATCGACGGAACGCTGATCGATACCTTGGAAGCCTATCGCGTTTGCACCGAAAAAGCGTTTGCACCGCTGGGGATCTCTGTAACCATTGACATGATTCGCCACTACTTCGCCACTCATCAACCTTTTTGGGAATCGTTGCTGCCGGCCGACCAGGCAGATCGGACTGCCGTTCTTTCCAACCTTGAGGCCGAGGCTCTCCGTCATTTTCCCGAGGCCTTGCGCTCCCACGGTAAGGTCTTCCCCAACCTCGCCCGAACCATGAACCGCCTGCAACGCAAGAGCTTGAAATTGGGAATCTTCACAGGCTCCACCCGCCAGGTCCTGGAACCGTTGAGAGAGCAAGATCTCCTCTCCTGTTTTGATGCCGTGACGACCGGAGAGGATATCGAGCGACACAAACCTCATCCGGAGGGATTGCACCACTGCCTCCGGCAACTGGGAGTGGAACCGGAGCAAGCAGCCTACGTCGGAGACACCACTATGGATATTCAGGCCTGCCGGGCCGCCGGCACCAAGTCGATAGCAGTGCTTACCGGTGCAGGAGACTGTTCGGCGCTGGCGGCCGAGGGTCCCGACTGGACGATCCACTCCCATCAACATCGTCCATCCATTGTCACCACCGAAAACCGATAGTTCCCAGCACTAACGGTTTTCAGTCAAGTTGGCCCGGATTATTCATAGGTTCTTGTCACGAAGTGTTG
>JAUXKG010000147.1 GCA_030624355.1 Acidobacteriota bacterium | reverse complement strand
TTCTGGAAGGGCTCTTTTCGGATCTGGCTCAGATTGGCGTGATTCTCCTGATGTTTGTGGCGGGCATGGAGACTGACCTGCAAGAAATGAAGAAGGTCGGCAAGACCGCTTTTTGGGCCGCTATGGGAGGAATTTCACTGCCGCTAGTTGGCGGCACCGTCAGCAGTACATATTTCGGCTATCCGGTCTATTGGGAAGCCATTTTTGTGGGCACTATTCTCACAGCCACCTCGGTTTCCATCTCGGCTCAGACCCTGATGGAACTGCGAGTGCTGCGTTCCCGGGAAGGCACAACCATTCTGGGAGCAGCCGTTATCGATGATGTTTTGGGAATCGTCGTTTTAGGTGTGGTGACGGCGCTGTCAGCTGTGGGAGCCGCTCAGCAGGCCGAAACGGCCGGTGTGGGCAGTATTTTCCTGATCGTTTTCCGGATGTTCGCCTTTTTTGTCGTATTCTGGTTTTTGGGCCGAAAGTTTTTGGCAAAGTGGTGTGCGAAGATAAGAGAGTTGCCGGCCAGTCAGGTTCAGCTGGCCTTTGTTCTGGTGGTGGTGTTTCTGTATGCATGGGCCGCCGAGTTCTTTGCTCATCTGGCCGCCATTACGGGCGCCTACATGGCCGGGCTTCTATTCGCTCAGACACCGTTCAAAGAAGAGATTGATAGGGATGTCCACCCACTGACTTACTCGCTGTTTGTACCTGTTTTCTTTGTGAACATTGGATTACAGGCCGATGGTCGACAGTTGGGATCAGAGCTTTTGTTCTTAGCCGTGATTGTTTTGGTCGCGATTGTCAGCAAGATTGCGGGGTGTTTCATCGGATCCCGACTGACAGGTTTCAACAGTATAGAATCCCTGCGTGTCGGTATCGGAATGGTCAGTCGTGGAGAAGTGGGTTTGATCATTGCCGGTGTGGGGCTGAGTCGAGGCATAATTGGGCAGGAGATCTTTTCGGTGATGGTGATCATGGTGCTGGTGACTACCATGGCCACACCCATCATGCTGCGCTATGTGTTTCCTCGAGTCCGATCCGAGGTCCGTGGAGAAGTTTTTGAATCGGTGGGTACTGTCGAGGAGAAGTTGGAATGGCCTGAACAAGATTGATTGTCAGGGCACCGAAGATTGAGTCTTGGATCTCCCTTGAGATCCAAGAAATCGGGATCAGAAAATCGGATTTTTTGATCCACAAAATGGGTGATCGCGCATCTATATATGGGAGACCGGTGATTTGGAGCTAAAGGAGTGTGTTATGACGCGCGATTTTCTTCTGATTCTTTTCCTGGCCCTGGTGGTCACTGTAGTGGGTAGTCCCTCTCTCACAGCTCAGCCTGCCAGCAGTGCCGGGGCGGCCGGGGAAGTGGAGCGCATTCTGGGAGAGTTGGTCATCAATTCAGTCCGGGAGGAGGTCCCCAAGCGTGTTTATCGGCTCTCTGAGACGGACTTGAACAGCTATCTGACTACCAAGCTTGAAAAGGCCGATCGAAAGGGATTGGAGAGTATTTCAGTACGTCTCAAGCAGGGGAGTTTTGTGACGGTGGTGACGGTGAACATGGATCAGGTTCAGTTCAAGGACCAATCTCTGACCGCCAGCCTGTGATCAGTCCTTCTTCGAGGGGCGCACACCCTGGAGGTGGAGGGCCGTCTGCAGGTGCAGGAGGGTATCGGAAAGTACCAGGTGCAACAGGCCAGCCTCGACGGCATTGCACTGCCTGCTTCCGTAATGGAGATGGTTGTAAGCACTCTGGGCCGGCAGCAGGACCCCCCCTTTGATCTTTCCGAGCCTTTCCCGATGCCCTATGGGATCAGCACAGTCGATGTTCAACCCGGGCAGCTGACGATTGAGACCGGTTAGCGGGCCTTTGGCCGCTGACAACTGACAGCTGACAAGAAAAACCTTTTTTAATCCGTGTCAATCCGTGTCTCCCCTGAACTCCTGACCGGGCCGTAGCTAACAACCCTCCGAATCCGTGTGACTCCGTGTTTCCTGAATCCGTGCAATCCGTGATTACCTGAATCCGTGTCTAATCCGTGTCTGTGATTTCGTAATACTCCTCTTCCCACTTTCCTTCCTCCCACCGGATTAGATACCCAAATTCGGGCAGCAGAGAGAGCAGTTGTCGGGCATCGAAATAGATAAAGAATCCTGTCTCGATTTGAAGGTGGTTGCGGATCCTCTGAAAGGAAGGTTTCTCCGCCAAGCTGGCCTCCCTGCCGGCTACCGTGCGCAGGGTCTTACGCCACCCTTCTTCGCTATTGGAGATCAACAACCCCTCAGGCAGAAGAATCTGGTAGAGGACCTGTCCGGATTCCTCTCCAGTGTAGATTCGGATGCTGTCGTGTTCCCGAAGGTCAGTCTTTCCTTCTCCAAACAAATTTTGCATCGCCACTTCGGTGCGCAGTTTGAGAGATTCCCGGCGATGGGGTCGAGGAATCAACAAGCCCGTGAAATGGATTCTCCAGGAGCCGTCCGGTTTGCCAGTCAGGCGATGGACGACAAACCAGGCAGCCTCGAGTTCCTCCTCGAATAGAGCCATTAGCTGCTCTCGCGACTCCTTTGGTATTCGCCGAATCAGGCTCTTGCCGTCCAGGCCGAAGTCACTCCCGAGACGGCTGTGTTCAACGAAGTCAAGGTTGGGAAGGCGGTTGCTGATAACCAACAATCCCAGAGCATCCTCCGGGATCAGCAGGTCGGGACGAAAGCTGTCATGGGGATGTAAAAACAGGATCAAAGTCAGGCTGAGGGAGACCAGAAAAATTCCGCCAAGGATAGTTGCGCGCATTAGACCTTTACTTTTGAAGTATGTTACCCTACCGCCGACTCATTTGCATGGATGTCGGCAAGCTTGAGCAAAAATTAAAGAGCACTAAAAAGCCCGCCGAGGAGCTCGAGCTTCTGGACGAAGTCGCTGCTCACTACTACGACCACGAAGAGTATGAAACCGCCCTCGACTACTATCGACGAGCCGAAGAGTTAGCTCCGTCGGGTAATTCCCGTGCCTACTATCTGGGGCAAAGAGGTATCTGCCACTACCTGCTGCACCAGGATAAAGAAGCTCACCAGGCTTTGGAATCAGCCCGTGAGACGTTTCAAGTCGAGAATAAGGATTTTGATCCTGAACTCTATGGGCTGGTGTATTACTTTCTTGGATCATTATACGAGTACAGTGATCGCACGGAGGACTCGTTGCAGTGCCGGTTGGAATCGCTGAACTATCTGAAGCACCTCCATCGAGAGGCGCAGTGGATGTTGCTGGCGGGCCTCAGCCGAAATTATGAGGAGGAGGGACAGTTTCGCGAGGCTGCCAAGTTCAACACCCAGGCCATCTCCCTGATCAGTGATAATGACCCGGAAGTGGCGTATATCTTTGAAAGTCTCGGCTTTAATCATTACGAGCTTGCCGAATACGACAAAGCCTTAGAATATTTTTCTCAGGTTCTTGAGGTGGCGCCTGACTTTGAACGTAAAGATGACATCTACTTTAATATCGGACTATGTAATCAGCGCTTGCGCAATTTCCAGACGGCTCTGGACTCCTATCTGAAGATTCTGGAGCTCAAGGAGTTGAAACGTTCAACGGAATCCCGTTGCTGGCTCTACATCGAGATTATGCACTGCTACTACCTGCTCAAGCGGCATAAGGAATCGCTCGAATATGTCGAGAGGGCTTTGGAACTCTCAGTTGAAGACAAAGAAGAGCGGGCTGAGATTCACAGCTATCTCACCAATAATTACCATGCGCTGGGACGCTTTGAAGAGGCCGCGAAAGCGGGTGAAGAAACGCTTGCAATCTCTGACCAGTTCCACAACCTTGAAATTATGCTGCCCAACCTGGCAATGAGTCATTACCATCTCGGAGAGAACAAGAAATTCCGGTTTTATCGAGACCAGTGCAATCGTGATTTTCCGAATCTCAGTTGGACCAAGCAACTGAACAAGCTGGAAGCTTAAACCGGACCTCAATCATCGGATGTCCTTACTTCAAGGAGTTGATCCCGACCTGCTCGATGGTGCGGTAACTGTCGTCAAAGAGCTTAACAACCAGGGACATGAGGCTTACTTCGCCGGAGGAGCGGTTCGCGATCTGCTTCTGGGCAACACTGTTCGTGATATCGATGTTGCCACCTCTGCTTCTCCCCAACAGATCGAAGAGCTGTTTCCCAAAACCATCGCGGTAGGAAAGCAGTTCGGAGTTATGGTGGTCGTCATCGACTCCAGAAACTACGAAGTTGCCACCTTCCGCCAGGAATCCGGCTATACCGACGGGCGCCATCCCAGCGAAGTGAGTTTCACCGATGCCCGCCGGGATGTCGAGCGCCGGGATTTCACCATCAATGCAATGTTCTTCAACCCTGTGGACGAAGAGGTGATCGATTTTGTTCAGGGAAGAGAAGATCTCGAGCGCCGGTTGATCCGGACAGTGGGTTCTCCCGCCCAGCGCTTTGAAGAGGACAAGCTGCGCGTGATGCGGGCTGTGAGACTAGCCAGTCAGCTGGATTTCGAAATTGACGAGGAAACCTACAGGGAGGTTCAAGCTTCCGCCCCTAAGCTCTCCCAAGTGAGTTGGGAGAGGCTTCGGGACGAGCTGCTCAAGATTCTGATCGGGCCGCATCCGTCCAACGGTCTTCGCTTGCTTTTCGATTCTGGGATCTTGCAGGTTGTCTTGCCTGAGGTAGCTGCCATGAATGGGGTCGAGCAGCCGCCTCAATTTCACCCGGAAGGGGATGTTTTCACTCACACCTGCTTGATGCTGGGAATGTGTGAAGGACCGGATGAGACTCTGGCTCTAGGCATTCTGCTCCACGACGTGGGTAAGCCACCCACCTTCTCCGTGAAGGAGCGTATTCGTTTTGACAAACACGCTGATGTGGGTGCCACGATGGCGGAAGACATCTGCAGAAGGCTGCGTCTATCCGCTGAGCAGATTGATGAAGTGGTCGATTTGGTCAGGGATCATCTGCGCTTCATCCACGTGCAGGAGATGCGCGACAGCAAGCTGAAGCGTTTCCTTCGAAAGGAGAACTTTCAAAAGCATCTGGATCTACATCGGCTCGACTGTCTGGCCAGTCACGGCGATCTTTCCAGCTACAACTTCTGCCTGCAGAAGCTGGAAGAGATCGGGCGGGAAGAGTTGCGGCCCGATCCGCTCATCAACGGCCATGATCTGATGGCCATGAATCTAGAACCCGGGCCGCTTTTTTCAGAGATTCTGGAGGCGGTGGAGGATCTTCAACTGGAAGGTGGCCTGGATTCGAAGGCGCAGGTGCTGGATTGGGTAAGAGAAAACTATCTGAAGAAATAGCAGCGGGGAACTCCACTTTCTCATTTGCCAGATCCAACCCGGCCTTTGTTGGAGCTGAGAGAGGTTGTTCGAGGGTTACCGGGAGTGATTTTTTTCTTACCACTTGGCCGGTTCCGGTGATATAAGGGGACATTATGAAAGATCAATTTTACGCTTTTGCACTGCTGGCTATACTCTTCTGTTCGGCTGCATTGGTCAGTTGCTCCGCTGCCGAGGAGCCAGAGGTGGTGGCTCCTCCTGTGGAGCCGGCCAGGGCGATGCCGGGGGACATGGTGCTGATTCCGGCTGGTGAGTTCGCTATGGGGACTGACCAGACCTTTTCCGACCGACCAGCTCTGGAGGGTCCGGAACATACGGTTGATTTGCCGGCTTACCACGTTGATGTCTTTGAGGTGACTCACGGTCAGTGGATGAAATTCACGACCGAGAGCGAATACTCTCCCGAGGGCAATTGGCGTCAGTTTTACAGCATCGGCAAGGAAGACTTTCCCGTCACCAATGTCACCTGGGAGGATGCCAAGGCGTATTGCGAGTGGGCGGGAGGGCGACTGCCCACCGAGCAGGAGTGGGAGAAGGCTGCCCGCGGGTCGAAGGGCCTCCGATATCCCTGGGGAGATGTCTGGGATGCCACCCGGTCGAACTGCAGCGAGATGGGGTATCGAAACACGGTCGAGGTTGGGCAGATCGATACCGACAAGAGTGACTATGGTCTCTATGACGTCATGGGGAACGCTCAGGAGTGGACCAGTGACAAGTTGGCGCCCTACCCGGAGAGCCCGGTCCGTCGAAACAAGGCCTTCAGACAGGGCTATATGGCCATTCGCGGTGGTTCATACGCCATGAAGGGCCGGACCATGGGGCTCTACAGTCGAACCGGTTACAAATCCGATGCCCAGTACGGTATCGGCTTCCGTTGTGCCAAGGACGCCGAGCAGGAGGCCCCCGAAGAACCTGAAGAAGAGGAAGCTGGAGAGGGTTCCGAGACCCAGCAGTAAGTCCGAACCAGTGTGACAGATACGTCCCCGGAGGCTGGCGCCGGCCAGCTTGACAAGGATTCCCTGTCTTCAATACGATAGCTCCGCGGGGTGGAGCAGTCTGGTAGCTCGTTGGGCTCATAACCCAAAGGTCGGAGGTTCAAATCCTCCCCCCGCAACCAACTGCAACATCCATTACCTCAATAGCTTGACTGGTCCTCAGTGAGCTTGGCAAATCACCCGTAAATGTCCGATGTTTCCAAAATG
>JAUXKG010000358.1 GCA_030624355.1 Acidobacteriota bacterium | reverse complement strand
TGCAGCTGAGACTACCTCTAGAGGGCAGTGGAGACATGCCCCGAGGACTGGAGCTGCTGCAGCAGTGGCGTGAAAAGCTTCTCACCTACAAGCCCGTTCCTCCGGTCGAGGTGAAGGAAGGACCGATCATGGAGAACGTGGACCAGGGCAATGATGTAAACCTGTGGAAGTTTCCGGCTCCCCGCTGGCACGAAAAGGACGGTGGCCGCTACCTGGGAACAGGTTGTGTCAACATCACAAGCGACCCAGACAACGGCGATGTGAATATGGGCGTGTACCGCTGCATGATTCACACTGAAAATACAATCGGCGTCAAAGCCAATAAGGGAAAACATGGACGCATTCATCTGGACAAGTATCATTCGGCAGGCAAACCTTGTCCCATGCTGATCTGCATCGGTCATGACCCGACTCTCTTCCTGTCAGGAGTCATGACGGTGGCCTACGGGGTGAGTGAACTCTCCTGGGGCGGCTGGCTGAGGGGTGAACCCATTCCCTATGTCAAGGCTCCTCTGACAGGCTTGCCCATGCCTGCCACCGCCGAGATTGTGCTGGAGGGAGAGATCCCTGTCGATTCAAATCTGCAGTCGCCTCAAGAGGGCCCCTTCGGCGAGTGGCCCGGCTACTACGCCGACACCACCTCCAAAGAGGTACCCGTAATGCACGTCAAGGCGATCTATTACCGCAATGACCCCATCATCCTGGGAGTTCCTCCCTTGCGCTTTCCGTCACCCTATTTCTTGGGGATTCCTCCGGGAGCAGCTATGGCCTGGGATCAACTGGATGCCGCAGGCGTGCCCGACGTCACCGGTGTGTGGGGTTTCTGCTGCGGATCCCAGACGGGCCTGTTCACCGTCATCCGCATCCGCCAGCGTTATGCCGGCCACCCCAAACAGGCCCTGCTGGTGACGGCTGGATGCCGGGCCGGCTCCTACGGTGGGAAGTTCTATGTGGTGGTGGATGACGATGTTGACATTACCAATCCCCGCGAGGTCCTCTGGGCCATTGCCACACGAACCAACATCGCCAATGACATCGACACCGTAAAGGAGGTTTGGACCTCACCGGCCGATCCCGCCATCACGCTGGAAATGCGGGAGACCCAGTCCTATACTTCCGATCGCCTCTTCATCGACGCCTGCCGACCCTGGCGCTGGAAGGACGACTTCCCTGAGCCCAACGACTTCCCTCGCGAATTCAAGGAGAAGATCCTCGCGAAGTGGCCTCTGGAGTAGCATCGATGACCTTGAGGTCCAAATTACCAAGAGGGCGAGAAGGAGGGTTGAGAAGGTTGTCGTTCTCGCCCTGTCTGGGCTCGACTCTGGCTCTGTTGACCATGGTGGCCCTGGCCGCCTGCGGCTCCGGCCAACCGGCCGAAGAGAGCCGAACAGCGGGAAAAAGAGATCTGGTCAACTATTTTGGTCAAAAACCCGTCACCATTGTAGTCAACTACAAGGTGGGTGGCTCAACCGATGCCTGGGTCCGCATGTTCGCCCGCCATCTGGGGCGCTATCTGCCCGGGCAGCCCAGCGTCATCGTCGACAGCCGGCCGGGGGGCAGCGGTCTGGTGGGACCCAAATACCTGGAGACAGTGCCTGAGAAGGACGGACTCACCATCGGTGCCTTCGGCGGCGGCCTGGTTCGGGAACAGGCCATGGGGGTGTTTCCCATTGACCTGCGCAAGCTGGGTATCATCGCGGTCGTGGGTGACAGCACCGTGACTTACGGCCGCAAAGAAATTTTTCCCAAGGGTTATAAGAGTGCCCTCTCCCCGGCCAATCTTCCTTTCTTTATTGGCCATGCCGAAAAGGATGACGCCTACGTGCGTGGCTACATCTACTGGAACCTTCTCGGCCTCGAGCGGGAAAAGGACTTCAGACAACTCATCGGTTATGACGGCGACGCCGCACGGTTGCAGGCCATGCAGCAAGGCGAGATCGACTTTGCCGACAACCGTGTAGGAGGCTACAACACAACTGTCCTTCCCTTTGTTGAAGACGGTCTTTTCGTCCCCATGTGGCAAAACGGGGTTCTGGACCAGAGCGGAAAGCCAGTCCGGCACCCGGGTCTGCCTGAAATCCCCACCTTCGCGGAAGTCGTGAAGGAGTTGAAGGGCAGCGAACCAGAGGGCAAACTGTGGGACTTCCTGCTCTGGCAGATCTCTGCCGACTCGGCCTTGCGAATTCTGGTGACTCCCTCGGACTGTCCGGCAGATGTGCTGGAGGCCATTCGCAGTGCCTTCCGGACCACCCTGGCCGACCCGGCTTACCTGAAACAGCAGGAACAGTTGATGGGCACCTGGGATCAGATTCATGCCGTAGGCGACCAGGCCGAGAAGATCATCGACGACATCATCAACACAGTCGATAAGGTGATGGATGTCTATGAGAATATCCTAAACCGGTAGGGAAAGCAGGGGGACACTAGCTACGGTGGAGATACTGTCGGCACTGTCCGATGCCTTGTCCAATCTGTTTCAACTTCAGCACCTCAGTCTGATCTTCTTCGGAGTCTGTCTGGGTCTGCTGTTCGGCGTCCTGCCCGGCCTGAGCAGCATCACCGGTCTGGCTATCCTGCTGCCATTCACCTTTGGAATGGAGACCACCCCGGCGCTGGCCCTGATGATTGGTTTGATGGCGGCCACCAACACATCCGACACGTTACCCGCCGTCATTTTTGGTATTCCCGGAACCACCACTTCCCAGGCCACTATCCTGGACGGCCATCCACTGGCTCGCCAGGGCCAGGCGGCCCGGGCCCTGGGAGCAGCCTACACGGCCTCGCTGATGGGCGGAATCTTTGGCGCCATCGCGCTGACCGCCTCTCTTCACATTCTGAGTCCCTTCATCCTGGCCTTTGGCTCTCCCGAGTTGTTCATGCTGGGGCTGCTTGGCATTTCCATGACCGGCTCGCTGAGCGGCAACCAGCCTGTCAAGGGGATTGCGGCCGGCTGTCTGGGCCTCTTGATCGGTGCCGTGGGCCTGAACCTTCTGACGGGACACGAGCGCTGGACCTTCGGATCGCTTTACCTGTTTGATGGGGTCTCCCTGGTGATCGTGGCCCTGGGCATGTTCGGTTTTCCCGAGATCGTGGACCTGGCCATCAGCGGAACGCACATCAGCCAGAACGTCAGGGGAGCCCAGGGAAGTGTGCTGGAAGGGATCCGGGACACCTTCCGCCATTGGTTTCTAGTACTGAGAACCGCCATGCTGGGCACCATCGTGGGGGCCCTGCCCGGGCTGAGCGGACCGGTGGTGGACTGGTTCGCCTACAGCCACGCCATGGCCACCGAGAAGGGAGCTCGCCAAACCTTCGGCAAGGGAGACATTCGCGGCGTGATCGGGGTGGATGCCGCCAGCAACGCCAAGCAGGGCGGGGGCCTGATTCCGACCCTGGCCTTCGGCATTCCCGGCACCACCGCCAACGCTCTGGTGCTGGGCATCCTGATCATGCAGGGCCTTCCCATAGGCCCTCAGATGCTGGCCCATCACGCCGACGTGACCCTGACCCTGGCCTGGGGTCTGGTCTTTGCCAGTGTCTTCGCCACCGGCATTATGCTGTGTCTGGTCCCGGCCACTGCTAGAATCGCCACCCTGCCCATTCACTTGCTGGTACCGATCCTGATCGTAATCATCAGCTTCGCCGCTTACCAATCCACATCCGATTTCGGTGATCTGATCACATTGCTCCTCTT
>JAUXKG010000072.1 GCA_030624355.1 Acidobacteriota bacterium | reverse complement strand
GGAGAATAAAATCTTCTTTGGTGAGGCTGTTGACCAACCGGCCTTGTTCATCCCGCACTGTGGCCAGGATGTTCACCATATCGACCTCTACTTTGAAGGAGGGTGTGTCTTGAGGCCAGGCCATGGGGAAAATCCCAGAAAGAATGGCCGACCCTAGAATCATTGGCTGTATCGACGAGGTCCGGAATTTCATTCTTGAGGCTCTTTGAATTGCACGTGAAGGGCAGTTCCCATCGTCTTGACTCTCTTCCCTCAATGAGACTGTCTAAAGGTTTGGAAGTGTCAATGTTTTCCTGGTAACTAACGAAAGCAATTCCAAGGTTTTGAACTCTTCAAGGGCTAGAATTTTCCCCGTTGACGTTCTTTGGCCGGCATGATCTCCAGGCAGGTCGTCCACCAGCCGGTGAGAACGGTGGCAATAAATTCCTCTGGGAGTCCCTCCTGCTTCATCTCTGCAGCCAGTTGCTCATGATCATACTCGAGAGGATGGAAGCGGCATCTGAATCGGTCACCGTCCTGGTCCAGGACGGCAAACCAGACTTGAGGTTGACCGTCATTCTCGGGGCGGCCGATAACACCCACGTTGACGAAATTTCTACCCTGGGGCAGGGTCCGGTGCCATTTGACGCCTGTGTGGGTGCAGCAGACCACATCGGCTTCGTAATCGGTGGCGAATTTCTCTAGCAGATGATCGGGTGAACTGCTCTCCCACAGGAACTCGTTGGTCCGCCGGGGAGAACCATGGCAAAGCAGAACACTGTGTTTGCCCAGAAGAAAACGCCGTTGAGGTGGAAGAGTTTTCATCCAGGCCTTGTTCTCATCTGAGGTGTGGGCAAAAGTATAGTCGTAGCTGACTTGGGCGAAGTAATTGTCGCGGGGGTCAGTGTACCCACAGCCGCAGTCCTCTTCTCCCTGAGCCAGGGAGATATCGTAGTTTCCGGCGACGGTCAGAACTCTTCCGTCCCGCAAGAGGGGAAAACAGCGGTCCGGATGAGGCCCGAATCCTCCCAGGTCCCCCAGACAGAAGATCGCATCCACGCCGATCCGGTCACATGTTTTCAGAAGCTGCTGCAGCGCCAGGTAGTTGTTGTAAACACCGCCGAAAAGGACGACCCGCTGATATTGCTCCATGTCACAGATTCTCCTTTCCGATCCCCTAGGCCTACTCCGGGCTCTAGAAGTTCCGGCAGGTCATCCCTGTCAGATAACAGGTGTGGCAGGCTGCGTGGTACAGAGAACAGGGTTTGAGGGCTTCCTGCAGTGAGCCCTTCGCCATTCGTGCCTTCTCCTCTCCTACCAAAATCGGGCAGGCGTAAATGCCGTCGCTTGCCACCATACGGGAAGCGGAGCACTGCAACAGTGAGTGGTCGTAGCTTTCCATCATGTCGGTGCTGAGGGCTGTGGCCTGGTCTGGAATGGGGAGCATCCCCATTTCAAAGACGGGAATGATCTTGACGCGCGGTCGCTTCACGCCGATCGATCTCAACAAATCGACATATTTCTGAAAGGGATCGGTGTGAGGTTCCTCCGGGTCAAGATAATCCCGAATCTCACTCACCGTCAAAATGGGCAGGAAGTCGCGTTCATAAAGACGTTGGTAGGTGTTCAACACTTGACGAAAGGTGCCTTTGCCCCGCACGGCGTCGTTACGTTTCTCGTCATGATCGTCCAGGCTGATGCGAATCTCCAGTGAATAGCGTGACCCTTCGGAGAGCTGTTTAAGCCGGTCGGCTCGCTGATCGTTGATCGGCAGCCCATTGGTCAACACGGAGGTAGGGAAGTCACGCAACGTCCGTTCCAGGATGGCCAGGATATCCTTGTGAATGAAAGGCTCACCGCCCGTGTAGTAAACCTCTTTCACACCCAGTTCTTTGGCCTGATCCAAATAGCGGAAAACCTCCCCGGTCTCCATCATCTCCAGGGCGTGGTTGTCCGGGGAGCAGCTGATAAAGCAGTGGTTGCAACGCAAATTGCACAGGGTTCCGGAAATCTGAAACCAAAGCGTCTCCAGGCAGTCAAAATGAGCTCTGGGTGGCTCAGCTAGTGGTTCACCGGCTGAGATCGGATAGGCGACCATAGATAAAGGCGATTAAATCAGTCTTTTGCGGTGGGATCAACCGAATGGGCGGGAAGGTGGTGGATCAGTTTGAAATTCGACAGCATGGGTACACCTACTCCCAAACTGATCCACTACCGGCGGAAGCTGATCTTTAGAGGTCAGTGTTTCTTTTCCTGGCTTATCAGTTGGTGAACGGCCTGAAAGAGTTGCTCAGTGAGAGAATCGTAGGTTTCTTGGCTGGAAGGCTGGACCAGAGGCTCTCCAAAGCGCACGGTGACAGGATGCAGACGCATCTTGTCCGCTCCTCTGGGCCAGGCTTCATAGGTTCCTACAATGGAGACCGGGACCATGGGAACTGCCAATTCCTTAGCCAGAATGGCTGGGCCCTTTCGGAACGTTTTCAGCTCACCATCAATCGACCGTGTTCCTTCCGGGAAAACGCAAAGGATCAAATTCCTTCGCAGTCCCTCTGCCCCCAAACGCAGTGCCCGGCGAAGATGAGAATCAGCGTCAACCGGCACCACTTTGATCAGCCGGCTGATGAAGGACATGCCCGGTCCACTGAAGTAGTCAGCATAGCCCAGGAAGAAGATTCTCTTGATCACCCGATAGGGAAGAGGAGCGACCAGTACGAAAGCATCCAGGAAACTCAGGTGATTGGGGCAGATCAGATAAGGATATTCTCGGGGCAGACGATCGAGCCCTTTAATTTTGAGGCGGAAAAGAATCTTGACCAGCAGCAGTGTAACCTTGGCTGTCAGATAGAAAGCCAGGCTGGCAATCGGTCTGGGCCTGAGTATTTCTTCAACCTTTTTCTGGTCTTCAGGTCCGAGGGGTTCTCGAAGAATCTCTCTCCAGGAAAGAGGAATTTCTCTCCCCTGGGAAGTTTCTCCCTGGCGGCCCCGCTCGACCGCTCGGAGGAGATCTTCCACGGTAAAAATCTCTGTCGCCACCTCATCGGATATGTGAGTCTTAAAGGACTCCTGCACCGATGACAGAAGTTCAACCCGCTGCAGCGAATCGAATCCCAGGTCCAATTCCAGGTTCATTTCCCTGTGAATCACCGGAGCATTCTTCATCCGTTGAATCATCTGGAAGAGGCTGGCTTCCTCCGGTGTCTCGGGGGCACTGGATTCGCTGAATCGAGCCGGGCTATGCGCATGGGCCGTTTCTTGCAGTTCCTTGCCAACTTGAAATCGTTTGATCTTGCGAGTGGTAGTGCGGGGTAGAGGTTCTTGCCGAACCTCGAAGCTGCCGACACGCTTGTATGAAGGCAGCCGCTTGGAGAGAGTTTCAAGCAAGTAGCGGAGCATGTCCTGGGCATTAATTGTCTGCTGGGTCTTCATGTAGTCGAAGTCGGGCACTATTACGGCATGGAGCTTTTCACGTTCTTCGCTGGAGGTTTCGTCCCGAATACCCAGAACACAGATCTCTTTGATATACGGGCAGTTGCTTTGATAGAAGTGCTCCAACTCCTCGGGGAAGATGTTCTTTCCCGAGCTAAGTACGATGACGTCCTTCTTTCTCCCGGTGATGTGCAGGTAGCCGTCAGAGTTGACATAACCTAGATCTCCGCTGTGTAGCCAGTCGTCCTGAATGATTTCCCGGCTGGCTTCGACATTTTCCCAATATCCAGCCATCACGTGCGGGCCTCGGATCAGAACTTCGCCAATACCGTTTTCATCAGGCTGGTCGACCTGAAGCCGGACATGGGAAAGCGGGAGCCCGACCGAACCTACCTGTTGGTTGTCGAGAAGAGTCATGGTGGCAACGCCTGAAGTTTCTGTCATGCCATAGGCTTGAATAAATGTGAATCCGAGATCTCGAAAAAACTCTGCAACTTCGGGATCGAAGCGGGCGCCCCCCACGGCGAACAGTCTGAATCGCTGCCCAAAAGGCTTGTGGACAGCTGAGAAGAGCAGCTTCCCCGGGTTGTAACCCAGGTGACGGAAGGAGAATCGGGACGACTTGGACAGGTTGCGGAAGAGAAATCTTTTGACAAAGGATTGCTGCTCAATTTGCTGGAGAATCCTGCGCTGAATCAGGTAATAGAACTGGGGGACACAGACGAAAATAGTGATGTTTTCCTCTCGAAAGGCCTTGAGGATCCGCTGGCCGTCCAGAGAGTCGAGGTAGGTCACAGGAAAACCCTGGTAAAGAGGAACGATGAAGTTCACCATCAAGGCCAGAACGTGATAAAGCGGCAGCACTGAAAGCACATGATCTTCATCGGTGGCTTTGACCACTCGCAGAATTTCGATCGCGTTTTGGTATATGCCTCTTCGGGTGAGAACTACTCCCTTGGGATTTCCGGTCGTCCCGCTGGTGTACATGACCACGAAAGGATCATCCAGGTCTGTGGCCACCAGCGGCAGAGAGGGACTTTCCTGGATCTGCCCAAGGACCTGATCCCAGTTACCATATTGACTGGGAGTCTGGCCTGCAATGAGAGCCCGAAGAGGTTTAGGCAGAAGTTTTTGGATCTCCTCAAATTTGGAGGCAAATTTTTCGGAAGAGATGAGGAATTTGCTTTGGGCATGCTGGATCAGTCGAGCCAGTGTTTCGGCATTATGAAGAACATCAAAAGGAACGATTCTTGCTCCGGCACTCTGAACTGCCAGAAAAGCGATGCCCCAGCGCGGGTGGTTCTCCATGAGAATGCCCACGGCGTCTCCGGGACCGATGCCCTGTTGTTGCAGAAAGAGACCAACCCTGGCGGCCTCCTGAGCAATCTGAGAGTAAGTGAAAGATTGTTTTCCCTCCTGGTCGATGTATTGTAAGGCAATTTGATCGGGTGTGGCCTGAAGCCTCTGGTTGAAGCACTGGAAAAAGTCGAGTGTCATGCGCCTGTTCCGATCAACGGGACGACGAGAACCAAACTGAGCCAGCTCATGGGTTGCTGGGAGGCCCCAATGCTAACATATGCGAACCACAATGGAATTCGACATGCTGATTCGAGTAGCTGGGAAAGAAACTATCTCAAATTCTGACGAGCCGCTGAGGATCGGCCCATTTTCCAGCAGACCGGTACCCACCTATAATGAGAGCGACCATCTCGGGATGGGAACAGGGGGTTGACTGTGGCCAAGAAGATGATTGAAGCCTGTCAGTCGTGGGAAGAGATTCGTGAGCTGGTTGAAAGTGACGAGAGGCATATCCGGGAAGGCGGGGGCCCTCAGGCCATTGAAAAACAGCACAAGAAAGGGCGGCTTACCGCTCGTGAACGAATCCAACTACTTATCGATCCTGGAAGTCAATTCTTCGAGCTAGGTCTGTTCTCCTCGTATGGAATGTACCAGGAGTGGGGTGAAGTGCCGGCTTCAGGAGTGATCACGGGGGTGGGTAAGGTCGAAGGCCGACATTCTATGATTGTGGCAAACGACGCCACCGTGAAAGCAGGGGCCTTTTTCCCCATGACGGTCAAGAAGTTGCTGCGGGCTCAGCACATCTGCATGGACAACCGGCTGCCACTGATTTACCTGGTGGACTCAGCCGGAGTTTTCTTGCCCCTGCAGGATGAGATCTTCCCCGATCAAGATGACTTTGGAAGGATTTTTCGAAACAACGCTCGACTCTCTGCCGCCGGGATATCCCAAGTGGCGGCCATCATGGGGCCATGCGTGGCCGGAGGAGCTTACCTGCCCGTCATGTGCGATAAGGTCCTCATGACGGAAGGCAGCGGGCTCTATATTGCCGGTCCCTCTCTGGTTAAGGCAGCTATCGGCCAGGATGTTGGGAGCGAAGAACTGGGCGGGGCTGAACTTCACGCCAGACTGAGTGGAACCATCGATTTCCGGGAGAAGGACGACGAAAGCTGTCTGCAGCGAATTCGCCAACTGGCGGGTGTGTTGGGGAAGGTTTCCGAGGGGGTCTTCGATCGAGTGAAGGTGAAACCTCCTGCCCGCACCGCTGAGGAAATTTACGACTTCGTGTCTCTGGATTCCTCAGGAGAGTATGACGTTCGCAAGGTTCTCGAATGTGTTATCGACGAAGGTGAATTCCAGGAATACAAAGCCGAATACGGTCAAACCGTGATCTGCGGTTACGGCCGGCTGGCCGGTTGGTCTGTCGGGATTGTGGCCAACCAGAAGCAGCACATCAAGGAGCAGGGCAAGCCCTTCGAATTTGGAGGAGTCATCTACAGGGAGAGCGCCGACAAAGCGGCCCGCTTCATAATGGATTGCAATCAGAGCCGTATCCCGCTGCTGTTTTTTCAGGACGTCAATGGTTTCATGGTTGGAAAAAAGGCGGAGATTTCCGGGATCATCAAGTCGGGTGCCAAGTTAGTCAATGCTGTTGCCAACAGCGTTGTTCCCAAGATTACCGTTATCATGGGAGGTAGCTACGGAGCCGGCAATTATGCGATGTGTGGTAAGGCTTATGATCCTCGCTTCCTGTTTGCCTGGCCGACTTGCCGTTATGCCGTGATGGGAGGTGAGCAGGCGGCCAAGACGCTGCTGGATCTGAGAGTGCGCCAGCTGAAAAAACAGGGAGAAAAGATCGACGAGCAAACCAGCCAGCAGTTGCTCGAGAGTATTACAGAAACCTACACCAAGCAGTTGGATGTGCGTTACGCGGCGGCCCGGTTGTGGGTGGACAAGATAATCGAACCCCATCGAACTCGTGAGGCCCTGAGTCTGGCTCTGGAGATTGCGGCCCTGAATCCGGAGATGCCGGACTTTAGGACAGGGGTGCTTCAGGTCTGATTTAGTGAAAGGAAAGGGCCATGAACGAGATCAAACTGAGCTTTGACCCTCCGGCTGCGCTGATCACTCTCAACCGCCCTGAGGTTCGAAACGCCCTCTGTCCAAGCCTTGTCGAAAGCTTTCAGGTCGCGCTGGAAAAAGTTGCCGGGCGCCAGGATGTGGCTGCCCTGATTGTGACGGGCCAGGGCAAGGCCTTTTGCGCGGGTGCAGATCTGAAGGTTTTGCGGGAACTGGCCTCCCAGTCAGCAGAGAAGGCGCGAGAGGACTCCCGCAGACTGATGAGTCTGTACCAGGGAGTATACGAGTTTCCAAAACCCGTGATTGCCGCGGTCAACGGACCTGCGATTGCAGGAGGCTGTGGCTTGACCACCGTGTGTGACATCGTCGTGAGTGCAGAGGAAGCTACCTTTGGTTATCCAGAAGTGAGAGTTGGATTCATACCGGCGCTGGTGGCTGTTTTTTTGGAGCGGGCTTGTGGGGAAAAAAGAGCGCGAGAATTGCTCCTGAGCGGTCGCACTCTTTCGGCCCGAGAAGCCAAAGAGATTGGACTGGTCAATTATGTAGTGCCGCGGGATGGCCTGCTTGCCAAGGCCCACCAGTTGGTTCAGGAAATCTCCAAGAACAGTCCAATAGCCGTATCCCTGACAAAAGAGCTGATGAGGGATCTGCACGGTCTGGACCTGAAGCGTGGTCTGGAGGTGGCGCTCCACCTGAACAGTCTGATCAGAACAACGGAAGACTTCAAAGAAGGGGTTAGCAGCTTTCTTGAAAAGCGGAAGCCGGAGTGGAAGGGCCGCTAGCCGAACCTCCTGACCCCTGACCAGTGTCGATTGACGAGTGTCGAGTGACGAATCACCCGGGAGGATAGCGAACAACTTCCGAATCCGTGTCTCCTGAGCGGGCTGACAACTGACAGAAGAATTGTCGCCAACCCTCCGAATCCGTGTTAATCCGTGTTCGTTAATCCGTGATTACAAAATGTCGAAAGCCTCTGCTATCGTTCACACTGATTTCTCCGGGATGCCCGCCATCAATCCTGGGAAATCAGGTTGGGGAGGGCGTTCCCACCAGACTAACCAGCCTCTCGGAAGTTGCCCGGAAACGCCCTTCTCACAAATCTGTCGCTGAGCTTTGTTACCCAACCAATTCTACGGTGAAATCGTACTGGTCCAAGACCTGGTGCAGACGATGCAGGGCGCTCGGATTATAAGGGTCATCAGGATCTGGAGAACTCTGATCAACGGCTTTTCGGATCAGATCGGAGTTGGTAGAGAGAAGACACCTGTCCAGATCTATCTCCACCCAGTGATCGGCGTTCCTAGCCGGCTGCTGCTGGGCGATTTCCAGCGTATAACCCAGTAGCTTCAAGATGGCGATTTTTTGATCCTCAGCGGCCAGCACATCGCCCAAGTACTGAGCCATATCGCCAGCCAGCCAGCCATTCTTCGGGAAGAAAAGTGTATAGTAGAAGGAGCCGTGCTTGATACTGAGAGAGCCGGTACTAGACACTTGAAACATTTTACAGTAAAGGTAGTCTAATAAGGCAGTTGGAAAAGAATAAGCGCAAGAATCCAAAATCGAGGGGGCATGGAGAACAATGAGCTCATCAGATGAAATCAGAGAAGGTGACCTCGAAGGCTTTGAGGACCCACTGTTCGCCCGGGGCAAGAAGGAGACTCGAAGCACTAAACGAACTCAGTCCGGCCCCAACTCCACGATCGTTATCGCCTTGGTGGGGCTGGCCCTAGCCCTTTCGCTCCTGGGCTACTATCTGTTCCAGGCACAGCAGAGGATCGAAGAGCTGAGTGTTGATTTGACGGCCAGCCAAGGCAGTCTGGTCGAGGTCAGCCAGGATTTGGAAAGCTCCCAGGGCAAGATCGGAGATTTGGAACAGGGTTTGGGTCAGAGTCAGTCGAAATTGCAGAATCAGGACCGCGAGATCAAGCGCTACAAGGGTCTTTACAGTGAGATCAAGTCGGAACAGGAGCAGCACTCCCGTGAGCTGGAAGCCGTCTCTATACAAAAGGCCGATCAGAGTG
>JAUXKG010000098.1 GCA_030624355.1 Acidobacteriota bacterium | reverse complement strand
GTGAGAATCCAAACTGATTCCGAACGAAGTTCGGCTTCTCATTGGGATCGAAGAAATTTCTGGCATCCAGCGACTTGTTTCTGTGGTACTCAAACAGGGAGCCGTGGAAATCATTGTTTCCTCCCCGGGTCACCGCATTGATGATGCCACCAGCTACTCGCCCGTACTCTGCCGAATAGACGTGAGTCAACACCTGAAACTCACGTATGGCCTCCATGCCGAGAGAAGCTCCGACAATGCTTCCGGTAGCTGCCACAGTGGGATCGTTAACCGGGATTCCATCCAGCAAAAAGCTGTTGGATCGAACACTGGCGCCGTTAATAGAGAACCAGGTTCCGTGATTCAGAAGGGGTGCATCCGAGGCCGCCGGACGCTCGGGGAATGGAGTCACTCCGACCTGGAGAAGAGAAAGGTCAAATACATTTCTTCCATTCAGAGGAAGGCTGTCGATCTGAAGAGGCTCGATCCATCCCCCCAGGTGGCTGCTGTTGGCTTCAAGCAGCGGAGTCTGCTCAAGCACTGTAATTTCAGAAGAGGGTGGTCCCACCGAAAGAACCAGATCGAGCACCAGATCCTGCCCGTGGGCCAGTCCGACTCCATCCCGAATCAGGGTCTGAAATCCCTGCCGCTCCAGCTTCAGAGTGTAGGCTCCGGCACTCAATCCCGACAGCCGGTAGTAGCCATTGTGGTCGGAACTCAAAGTACGAGTCGAGCCGGTTTGAAGATTCTCGGCAACAATGAGAGCACCGGGTACCACGGAATCGCTCTCATCCCGAACAGACCCGGAAATGCTTCCCGAGATGATCTGACATTCAACCGGGAACTGACAAAGACATACCAGAAAGATGAGTCTATGAGTAAGCCTTACCCAACTTTTCTGCAGATTCCGACTTGCGCTCTGAAGTACTGGCGGTCTGATCATGTGAACTGGCTTCATTCTGCTGTATCTCTTCCTGAATCGATTCCCAGATAGGCTGACCCCACTTATGAAACATGGCAGGTACGACGATCATCACCAAAAACGTGGAGCTCACCAGTCCCCCCATCAACACCACGGCCACCGGGTAAAGGATCTCCTTCCCGCTCTGATCGCCGCCCAGCACCAAGGGAAGCAGGCCCAACCCAGTGGTGCTGGCTGTCATCATCACCGGCACCACCCTTTCCAGCGCTCCCCGAATGACCAGTTGCTTGCCAAACTGTTCTCCCTCATGTCTCATCAAGTGGACATAGTGAGATAGGAGCATCAAGCTGGTGCGGGAGGCGATTGAACAGACGGCGATAAAGCCTATGAGAGAAGCAATAGAAAGATTCCCCCCCGTCCAGAAGATCGCCACCACACTACCCACTGCTGCCAGAGGCAGGTTCACCATGATGAGGATCGCGATCCGGGCATTGTTGAAGCGGTGATACAGAAGGGTAAAGATGGCCAGAACGACAAAGACAGATGTCAAAGAGATCGTACGCGTGGCTCTCTGTTGACTCTCAAACTGGCCTCCGTAAAGAATAAAGTATCCGGGCGGCAGGGAGAGTCTTTCATCGACACGAGAGCGAATCTCGTTGACGGTACTGCCCAGATCCCGGCCTGAGATATTGCACTGCACGACCATCCGCCGCTGTCCGTTTTCACGAAAGATCTGATTGGGACCCTGATCCACCTCAACCGAAGCCACCTCCTTCAGGGGGATCCTGGCACCTCCGGGAGTGTCGATCAACAGGTCTCGAATCGCCTCAAAGTCACTGCGATGTGGCAGGTCGGCCCGCAAAACCAGATCGAAACTTCGCTGGCCCTCCAACACTTGGGACACCACCCGACCGTTCAGGTAAGTCTCCAACATCTCGCTAATCTCACCCGTGCGAAGGGCGTGAAGGGATGCCGCTTGACGATCAATCTGGATCTGGAGCTGAGGGATGGGAGTTTGTGTTTCCACCCGAAGATCGACCACCCCTCTGACCGATGCCATTATGCTCTCCACTTCTTCGGCAATTCCGTACAGAGAGTCCAGGTCAGGTCCAAAAATTTTGACTGCGACCTGGGCAGATATTCCCGACAACAGATGATCAATCTTATGGGAGATGGGCTGGCCCACCGAGACCAGGACTCCCGGAATCACAGAAAGACTCTCTCGAACATCCTGGGCAATCTCGATCATGGTCCTCTCTGACTGGCTGACCCCCACCTCAATTTCGGTGTAGTAAACCTGTTCAGCATGGTCATCCAGCTCGGCTCGTCCCGTGCGCCTGCCGGTGGAACGAACTTCGGGAACCTCCAAAATCAGTCGCTCAGCCCTTGCGCCGATTCGGTTGGACTCGCTCAAGGCAATGCCCGGTTCCGCCAGTACGTTCACAGTGAAACTTCCCTCATTGAAAGGGGGCATAAACTCCAGGCCCATGAAAGGAACCATGGAGAGCGCAACCAGAACCGCCAGAGCCGTGACAAACACAATCTTCCAAGTGTGGCGAAGGGAAACCTCCAGTGCCTGAGTCTCTGCCCTTTTCAGCCACCTCACCAGCAAGCTCTCTTTCTGGGCCTGCAGAAAGTCGGCCCGCGGGAGCAGATAGGCGCACAGCGCCGGAACAACGGTCACCGCCACCACTGTGGAAGCAACGATTGAGAGAATGAATGCCACTCCAAGAGGCATGAATATCTTGGCTTCCACGCCGGTCAGAAAAAACAGGGGAATGAAAATCAACGCCACCAGATAGGTGGAGTAGAGAATGGGTTCCCGAACCTCGACCGTAGCCCGGCGAACCACTGGGAGCAAGGATTGGTGACCGGGAGCCTGCCGGGCTTCCTTGAGCCTTCTATAGACGTTCTCCACTCCCACGATGGCATCGTCCACCAGTTCTCCCACGGCCAGTGCCAATCCGCCCAATGTCATCGTGTTAATCGTAAATCCAAAGGTGCGCATGACCACCAGCATCAGGACAAAGGAGAGTGGGATGGCCGTGACAGTCACAACAGTGGTTCGGAAATTGAGCAAAAAGATGGGCAGCACAATCAGGACCAGAATGGAGGCGTCCCTCAGGGCTACCTTCATGTTGGAAACGGCAGACTCAATAAACTTCGCCTGCTTGAAGACCTCCCGATCTATTTCTATGTCTTCAGGCAAAGCCACGCGCAGCTCATCGAGGGCACGGTCCAGGTCGGCAGTGACGGCAACCGTATTGGCTCCCGGCTGCATAAACACATTCGTGATCACCCCGGATTCTCCGTTGAGTCCCGCATCTCCGCGCTTGACCTTTTCCCCGAACCTTACCCGGGCCAGGTTCTTGACATAGACGGGGGTCCCCTCATTATTTTCGACGACCGTGTTGCGAATGTCGTCCAGCGTAGACACTCGACCTAGGTTGCGCACCAGATACTCGCGATCCTTCAGCTCCAGGTACCCTCCTGCGGTATTCTGGTTGGAGGTCGCCAGAGCCGTTTCCAGCTGTTCCAGCGTGATGTCGAACTGCCTCAGTTTCTCAGGTGAGACCAAAACTTGATACTGCTTGACGCCGCCACCCAGATTAATGACCTGCGCCACTCCTTGAATGGCCTGCAGTCTGGGTCGAACGACCCAATCCACAAGCGTTCTCAACTCCAGTGGAGAGGTCTCACCGGTCTGGCTTTTGAAACCGACCAGAGCGATACTGCCCATAATCGAGGTGATCGGGCCCATCACGGGTGTGACTTCGGCAGGCAAACTGACGGACTGAAGACGTTCTGCCACTACCTGGCGGGCGGCATAGATGTTCGTTTCCCAGTCAAACTCGACAAAAACGATGGACAGACCTATTCCCGAAGTAGAGCGGACCCGGACGACGCTGGTCGCTCCGTTCACTGCCGATTCAATGGGAAAGGTGACCAGAGTCTCCACCTCTTCAGGGGCCAGCCCGTGGGCCTCGGTGAAGATCGTGACCACCGGACGATTGAAGTCGGGGAGAACATCGATGGGTGCCTGGACCGCAGAAATTGCTCCGTAGAGCAGTAGGAGAATAGTGGCAGCCAGAACGAGCAGGCGTTTCTCGACAGCGAATCTAACAATCTGGTCAAACATCTTGTCTTATATCGAGGTATCAGTGGCTGTCGGAAGGTACCTGACCAAGGTTTTGGTGCAGAGCTCGCAGTTGATAAAATCCATTGACCACAACTAGCTCACCGGGCCTGACGCCCTTCTTGATCTGTACCTGATCATTCTTTCTCACACCGACTTCAACCAGTCTTCTTTCAAACAGGCCTTGACCGTCCGTGACATAGATGGTGCTCTGTTCCCCATCCTCCAGAAGGGCGGACCTGGGCACCGCAGCACTCTTCCCGAGTCGCCCCGATTCAACCATCACATCTGCCCACATGCCCAATTTTAGCTTGTTCTCGGGGTTTTTGATCTCAAAAACCACTTTCAATCTGCGGGTTTTTTCGTCCACCCAGGGACTGATTGCCTGCAGGCGGGCTCGATGCTCTTCAGCGGGGTAGGCCTCAGTGCGGATTCGAGCCGACCGGATATTCGAAAGTTGATCCAGGTCCCCTTCCGCGATCTCGGCCTCAATCCACACTTCAGACAGATCGACAATGGTCAGCAGTCTTCTCGTTTCGCCTTCCGAATTCAACTCACCCGGAATGAAGTTGATGTCGGTAATAAAACCATCGATAGCAGCAATGACCGGCGTGGAGCGAGGATCTCTCCACTTCATCACCTTTAGATACTGATCGAACTGCTTCTCAAGAACGCGCATCTCTTCTTGTGCACTCTCGTTTCTTTGCCTGGCCCAGCCCACTTCTTCGCGAGGCACGATCTTTTCTTCGCCCAGGCTAATGACACTTGCCAGAGCCGCTTCAGTCGCCTGCACTCGATGAACAGCCTGCTCCTTGGCCGATCGAATGTCCTCAAAACGATCCATCAGATCCTTGCGCTCGGTCGAATTAAGCTCCAAGACAACATTAACCAGTGGTTGGCCGCGCCTGACATAGTCTCCGACCGTCAATGGGCCGTGAGCCAATTCAATCCTTCCCCAAAGCGGAGCACTGACCTGGCTGCTGAGCTCCGGTTTCGCCACAATCTTTCCTTTGGCATTCAAGACGGATCGGAACTCCTGCTCATCCACCAAGACCGTCTGGATATCAAAGCTCTCGATCAGATCCTGGCTCACCTCAAAGACAGCAGGTCCTGATTCGCTTCGGAAGATCAACTCGATACTTCCGTGTTGAGGGGCCGAACGGTCCAGAATCGCCGCACTCACTCTGTCCACCAGCAGCACATTGGTCACTACGAAAAGTCCCACCCAGAAAAGACTGGACACGGTTGTCACCATTCTGAATCGGCCTGCAATAAAAGCCTCACGCCTGCCGGCTATGATCACGGCAAAAGGGACGAGCAACAAAGCCAGTAGCCCGTTGATAACGACTCGCGCCCATGCGTCGTAGGGATTATCCCTGATCTGAAAGGGAAACTCTGCTTCCAGAACATCTCCCTCCTCGTCGATATAGACGATCAGAGAATAGGGACCCGCTTGCCTGAGGGTATGATGGATTATGTAGGTGCCGTCTTCCGCACCGGCACTAGGCTCCAACAAATCGCTGACAAAATTTCCCTTGTCCAGAGATTTGAAGCGAACCATGAGCTGCTGGTCCAGCAGTGGAAGTTGAGAACCCAGCAGTGGGTCGGGAACGGCTAAAACCTGAACGACTTTGAACTCACACTCAATCTCCTGACGCTCCGCCGGCCGCGCCGGAGTGCAACCCACAACCATTCGATAAGAGCCGGACTTGCCCTCCACTTCCATCTCCATGTTTGGAACCGCAGTGTCGGAATGGGAAACACCTCCATGGCCCCACATCAGATCTAAGCAGCCAAACAGAACGGTGACAACTAGAATGACGATTCCACTTCCAGGTCGGAGCATCAGTTCCTCCCGGTGTTTTCGATGCTGACCTTTGCCAACATTCCAATCTTCAGCTTCCTATGGGGATTGGGCACCTCAAAAAACACCTCCAAAGTTCGTCCAGGCTCTTTGACCTGAGGACTCACCTGAACCAGTCTTCCCACGAAGGGTTCCTCGGGAAAGGCTACGGTCAGGGCCGTTGCTTTCCTGGCCTTCTGCACCTTGGAGATATCCGTCTCAAAAACCTCCGCTCTGATCCACACCTTGGAAAGATTCACGATTCTATAGATCGTTTCATCTTCGTAGACGAGTTGTCCCTGTTGAAAAGCCGCTTCCATGATCGTACCGGAGATTGGTGACTTCAGGGGACGGCGAGTCAGATCGCTTCTCCCAATCTGGGCGTCATGCCGGTCCAGCCGTTTCTTGCTTCCTTCGAACTCAGCCTTAGCCACGGCATACTGTCTCTGAGCCTGTTGAAGATCTCTGAGGGACCAAAGCAGAATTACAGAGTCGGGGGAGGAGTCAGAAGACCCGGCTGGCTGAGTCTGCTTTTCATAGATGTACTGGGCCTTCTCAACCGCCAGTCCGGCCTCGGACATGTTCCACTTGGCAGCCAGAAAAGCCCGGAGCAGGGGCCAGCGCTCAGTGTACAAATGGGCGTAGTCGTGGTAGTTGAACCGATATTCGATAATGCAGAGCGGCTCGTCTGCAGAGACCCGGCTGCCGATATTCTTAGGAGGCTCGGTGGCATAGTAAATGATGCCGGTGAAGGGCACCCGAATTTCAGCCTGATGGCCGGGAGCTGCCACAACTGTCCCGGCAAAAACCAGTGTGTCCTGATCTGCAGCCTGCTCTGGGATCAGCCCGCTGGCCGCACCCAAGGGCATCTGACCTGAGCCCAAACTCCCCAGCACACCAGCCGCAATCAGAATAGAGGAGAATCGCTTTAGTCGACGCCGATCGCACAGGCGTAACATTCGTCCTCGACTTGACCTCATCCCTTCACTACCAGGCGCAGCAGGTGCATGCCCTTTTTTACCACGCCGATGAGGCCTTCAGCGGCCCCACTGTCTCCGCTGAACTGGATGTCCTTCCCCAGTACCAACGAATCGTCCAGGCCCTTGTCCGTGAACTGAGACAGAAACTGGGGCTTCTGGATACCGGGATCGTTCTTGTTCTCAAGAATCACGATTCCCCTCACCCTGGAATCCAGATCGTAGCCCACCGCCACATCAATCATGCCCTGAGGACCCGTCCCGTGGACTACGAAGACAGCACCCATGGACTGATAGTTTCCGTCTTCCTTCTTGGTGATGGCCACGTAGAATACGACCTCTCGTTCGTGGGCCCCAATGTGAGTCCCGGTAGCCCGCTCCAGTTCCCCGACCTCACTGGACGTGAGTGTCTTATTGCGCGCGGTGAAGGCCTCCGCCTGGGGAAAGATCTTTCGAAGAATCTCTTCAGTCAGGTCGACGTGCGCCTGGACGCACAGGATCAACGAACTGAAAACACCAAGTAGTAGCAGGACTTTCCTAAACATCTGCATTGTTGGAATCCTTTGTGTATATGGAAAATGTTAGTCGAAAAGAGGCTCTCAAGCAACTTTTGTGAAAGGGTTTAAGCCAAAAGTCAGTACTGCCAAAGCCGTGTGATCTTGAAGGTGAGTGACCAACTCCGGGACTCGGTCTCGATAGTGGGTCTTTCCTCATTGAAAACCACGAAGATATCGCTCAGGGGACGGTACCTGAATCGGAATCGAACGTTGGTACTGTAGGTACGAGTCTCATTGTCATACTGGAGCAGACTGTCCAGATAGGTTCGGGTGTTAAAGGCGTAGCCGTAGGACCGGCAAAAATGGCATTGATTCAATCCACTGACAGGCTTATTATTGGAACCAGATGAGATGGCTCCAATTCATTCCTGTCTGTCTGCTCGCCGTCGTGCTTTCTTGCTCCT
>JAUXKG010000158.1 GCA_030624355.1 Acidobacteriota bacterium | reverse complement strand
CTTCCCTGATGACTTGCAGCTGCTGCTCCCTGGCCAACCTCTCCTGGACCGGCCGGGTATAGACGTTCCGAATGTGCCTGGGAACTTTAGACCCATTCACATCACCCAGACTCCCTACTCCCTTCAATACAGTCTGTCCCTGCAAAGAGAATTGTTCAGCGACGGAGTTGTGACCCTCGGCTACATGGGCAACCAGGGAGTCCACATGCCCAGAACGGCGGAGCTAAACGTAAGGGAGTCAGAAATACAACCCGATGGGCGGCTGAAGTTTGATAAAAACAGCGAAAGGATAAATCCCCTGGTCGGTGAGGCCCGAACATCACTCTACGACGGCACCTCGTCTTATCACAGTTTGATTTTTGGGGTCAGCAAACGATTCAGCCAAGGATTACAATTCCAGAGTTCTTATACTTTCAGTAAAGGCCTGGACGATTCCTCCGGCATCACCAATAGCTTCGAAGCCCAAGGCGCCTCGATTGATGCCAGCCAACCCTTTTTCCGAGATTTTGACAGGGGTTTCAGTTCATTCGATATCCGTCACAATTTTTCCTTCAACTTCTCTGCTGACATCCCCTTCGGCCGGACACAGCGGTGGGGAGCCAATTCATCCGGTCCTGTGGATGCTATTTTGGGAGGTTGGAAATTGAACGGCATCTGGACCCTGGCTTCCGGAAGTCCTTTGTCCATGAGGATTGGCTTTAACCACAGCCTCAGCCTAACGAGTGATGGCGTCGATCGGCCCAACCTGATTCCGGGGTTTAGCAACAACCCGACGGAGGGCGTGACAGCCGGCTGCACAAGCGGAGACACGGTCATCGAGGCGGGTAGAAAGTTGGGAGGTCGGAATCTGTATTTTGACCCCTGCGCATTTGTGCTGCAGGAGGAGGGGTTCCTGGGAGATCTGGGCAGAAATACCGCTATCGGGCCAGACTATCTCAATTTCGATTTCTCCTTGAGCAAGCAAAGTACTCTCACGGAGGATGTTGCGCTTGAGTTTCGGGCTGAGGTTTTCAACCTGTTCAACCAAACCAGTTTGGGGTTTCCCGACTCGGACATCTTTGACGACGACGATGGGACTCTCGTGGGCAGCATTGGCACCATCCGAGAGACCATTGCCGACTCACGACAGATTCAGTTTGGATTGAAATTGCTCTTCTATCCTGGCTCATTAGGGGGAGACACAGAATGAGGCCAGAAACGAGAGGATATTTGTGTGCCTGGGTGCTGTTTTCGCTTTTATGGCCCGCCTTTTCTCTGGGGGCCCCAAAATATACCGCCTCAGCTTCTTCATTATCCTGATCTGGTTCTGCTCGATGGGCAAGTCTTAACTGCAGATGATCTCTTTACCGTTGCCGAAGCCGTGGCCATTCGGGACGGGAAATTCCTGGCCGTGGGTGCCAACTCCGCCATTCGGCCGCTCATCGGGCCTGACACAAAGGTGATCGATCTGGGCGGTCAAACCGCCATCCCAGGGATCATCAACACCCACCTTCACCTGGCCGATAACGCCGTCAGACCTATCCAGTGGTGGAGGAATGACCAGGAGGTTCTGGAAGGCCTCAAAGAACAAGTTCCCGCCGTCCCGGAAGGGCAATGGGTGGTTCGTTGGTTCAATAGTGTGGTGCAGGGAAGGATTCGAGGGAAATTAAGCAAAGCACAGCTGGACGCCATTGCCCCCCGCCATCCACTCGCGGTTGGGTCTCATACGGGAGGATACTATGTCCTCAATAGCCTGGCTTTTCAAAGCCTGAATCTGGCTGAGGATCTGGAAGGGATCGGTAAGGATCCCCAAAGCGGCCAACCCAACGGAGAAGTGTCGGGCCAGGCGGCTCGCTATGTGGGCGTGCAGATTGGCTGGGTGGAGCCCATCGAGGAGAAGATCGATAGCTTAAGGAAGGTCATCGATGGCGTGATCTCTCTGGGGATGACCACGATCCATACCAGGATCAACGCAGACGGCTTAACGGCGCTGCGCGAGGTCTGGGCTGCCGATGAACGGAAGTTGAGGTGGAGAGTGGCCTTCACCGGTTTTCGGGGCAACGAAGATTTTTTTAAGAACATTGGAAATCTGACGGGTATCGGCGACGACATGCTTCGCATCTCTGGGATTGCCGCCGGATCGGCTGATAGTTTTGGGGGAACCGGAGGCTTATTCACTTTTAGCCCTAAGTTGCGCCTCAACCCCCTTCGGGACAAAGACAACCCCTTTGGTTCCACAGATTCCTGGTCAGGCTCTCGCAAGACCATGTTCGAAGCAATCAAGTACGGCTGGAATGTGGTGGGGATCCACAGTGAAGGGGACCGCGCCACAGCCGAGGTGCTGAGTGATTACGAAAAGGCAACAGCGGCTCGGATCGTGCCCAGCCGGAATCAAAGCATCCGACTCGATCACCTCACTATGATCCGCCCCGCAGAGATCCAAAGAATGAAGGAGCTTGGAATCGTACCCAGCGTGGCCGCCTGGCATACCTTTGTTCCGGTCAAAAATCTGGCTTACATGTATGGACCCGATGCGGTGGCCCAGATGGCACGTGCCCGCAGCTTCATCGATGCCGGAATCAAGCTGGCCGCCGAGGTCAGTTCAGCCTGCCCGTTTTGGAACATCCAAAGACATGTCACTCGCAAAGACGATCAAGAGGGCCGGGTGTGGGGCCCGGAGGAAAAAGTCACGCGGGAAGAAGCCCTGCAAATGCACACCAACTATGCAGCTGGCTATTTTGGTGAGCAGGATCGGCTGGGAACGATCGAAGTTGGAAAGCTGGCAGATCTTGCCGTGATCAATGGTAACTATATGACCATTCCTGAGGACCAGATTGACAAGCTCACTGTCTCAATGGTACTGGTGGGGGGGCAAGTAGTCTTTGAAACAGACAATCCGCAGCCCTGTACCAGTCAACGTTATAAGCTGATTCGTGAAGTCACCACTTTCGAATAACTCCTGGCAGCCTTCACCACATAAATTTCCTCAGCATTTAAAAATCTTGCTGAGCGCCCTGGTGTGCTTGGCTAACCTCCCTCTGCTGGGGCAGGACACTCCTTCCAGCGACAAAGTCGCTCGCGCTGTCTGGACTGAGGAGGGAATTGTCCTGGACGGGCGACTCAGCGAAGAGGCCTGGAAGAGGGCGCCTTCATTTAGCGATTTCTTTCAGAAAGAGCCGAATGAAGGGCAACCGGCCACGGAAGAGACAGAAGTCAGGGTCCTCTATGACGAAGAGGCCATTTACTTTGGAATCCTGTGCAGCGATTCAGAGCCCAGCCAAATCATTGCCACCGAGAGACGTCGAGATCAGGACCTGACCAAGGATGATTCCATTTCCATTGTCCTGGACACCTTTCACGATCATCGCAACGCCTTCCTCTTCACCACCAACGCTCTGGGCACCCAGCACGATGCTCTCGTCACTGAAGAGGTGAGCGACAAGTCCCATGAAGCCTGGGACGAAAAATGGGATGTTGCCTCGCGAATTTCCGAATCCCCCACACCCGGCTGGTCCCTGGAAATGAGAATTCCCTTTAGCATTCTCAGCCGCAAAGCGGGAGCCGAAACCTGGGGTTTGGACGTGCGCCGAATCATTCGCAGGAAAAACGAAGTCGTCTTCTGGGCTAATTATAGGCGGGACTTTCAGTTCGAGCAGGTCTCCCAGGCGGGTCATCTAGAGGGACTCGGGGACATCCAGACCCGTGAGCTCTTTCGAGTGAAACCCTATCTTCTGGCCGGGGCTTCCTGGGCGACCCGTGATTCACTCACCACCGGGGATGGCCAATTCAACTTTGGGCTCGAGGACCTCAAGTATCGGGTCACACCGAGCATGACGCTGGATCTCACTTACAATACCGACTTTGCCCAAACCGAAGTGGACGATGTGAAGATTAATATCACTCGGTTTCCGTTATTTTTCGAGGAAAGACGAGAGTTCTTCCTGGAAGGAGCCGGGAACTTTGACTTTGGGACAGCACCAGGACCAAGACGGCGGAGTGATCTGGAACTATTTTTCAGTCGCCGCATTGGACTCTCCGACAGTCGTGAACCCATCCCCATTGTGGGCGGCGGAAAGGTGAGCGGCAAGGTCGACAAATTCACTTTCGGTATCTTGGATATGCATACAGAATCAGCGCTGGGTGAGCCCGCCACCAATTTTGCTGTGTTCCGGGTCAAACGCGATCTGCTGGAGCGGTCTTTCATCGGTGCTATTTTCACCAATAGGCATCCCAGCGGAGGGGGAGCCTGGAATAGAGTCTTTGGGGTGGACGCAAGAGTTGTCTTTCTTGAAAACCTGAGCCTACAAGGCTTCCTGGCCAGAAGTGGGGAGCCGGGAGTGGACCAAAGCAACTGGGCCCATTATGCACGCGGTGCATGGGAGCAGGACTTTGTCTCCGCTCGACTGGAATACTTGCAGATTCAAGATCAGTTTGACCCTCAAATCGGATGGATGCCCAGAGGGAATCAAAACAAGACGATTTTCGAGGCTTTGCTGAGACCGCGCCCCAACCTTCAATGGATCCGGCAACTGTTCTTTAGCAGCCGCCAGGAGTACATCGTCAACCACGAAAAGGAGTCGCTGGAGACCCGGCTGAACCAGTTTGGTGCTGAAGTGAATCTTCAGAGTGACGATTGCCTGGGAATCCGTTATCAGGAAACTTTTGAAAGACTGTTTGAGCCGTTCGAAATCGAGTCCAATGTGATCATCCCTCGTGGAGATTATCAGAACCGTCTCCTTCAACTGACTTTCCGTGGCAACCCGGGGCGATGGGTTTCCGGACCGCAGATGCGCAGCCCTTGCATGGGACGACCCCTGTTTCAATTGGTCAGGGAGTGGGATTTCTTCAAGGGAAATCGTTCTGAAGTGAACATTAGGCCCCAGCTGAAGTTAACAGACCATTGGGTGCTGGACCTTGAATATGCTCTGGAAAGAGTAAACCTGCCCAAGGGTAAATTCACGGCCAGCATCGTCAATACCCGAATCAATTATTCCTTTAATACTCAATGGCTGGCCAGCACCACGGTTCAGTATGACCGCCTGGCCGATTTCTTGAAGTTTCGCTTCCGGCTCAATTACATTTTCCGACCCGGTGACGACCTCTTTATCGTCTATGATAACGGCCGCACGCTCAACAGGGTGGGTGGAACTCAGGCCGATCAATCCTTGCTGGTCAAGTGGACCTATTCCTTTGAGTTCTAGGCCCAGTTGCCCATCACAGCCTTAGCGGCCTAGACTTGCGTCCTGATAAACAGCCTTTCCTCCCACCAGCGTCATCAAGACCTGGATCTCTGAGAGTTCCTGATCGCTGACTCCCGGATCCAGCGGGTTTCGGTCTAAGATCACCAAATCTGCCAATTTACCCGCTTCAATGGATCCCAACTGGTCCTCTTTCAAAACATACTTGGCTCCATTGATGGTCATAATCCGCAGTGCCGTCTTGCGGTCCACCGCTTCCCGTAATCCCAAGCTATAGCCACGGTCGGTCATTCTGGTTACGAAAGTCCGGAAAGCGTAAAACGGATTTTCTCCACGAGATTCACCTTCCTATGAGACCAGAGCTCCAGCCTCCAGCAGGCTCTTTACTGGAGCCAACATCCGGTCGGCCACTTCCCGGCCGTAGGTCGTTTCCACCGCCTCACTGCGCTCACCCATCAATTGGCTGGCCGAAACACTCCAGATCATTTTCAGACGGCCCGATTTCTCTATGACCGTGGGATTAAACAACTGACTGTGATCCAAAGCCGTGTAGATATGGATTGGCCTGTCGCGGGCGGCCTCTTCCAAGGTTTCCACCGCCATTTGCAGCCCCAGGTCTCCGTAGGTGTGGGTGTTCGCCACCCGATAGCCATACCCGTTAATTAAGCCGATCGTTGCTCTGGTTGGATCTCCCGGTTCATCCCAGAGACAATGCCCCTGCGGAAAGCTATCCGTCGGCATCATTCTTATTTTCGGGTATTGTGAACACACTTCTCCACCTCTGGTGGGCGCCACATCGGGGATCCCGATAGAGATTGAGTTGAGCCAGACCATATCGGTTCCATAGCCCATGATGTCCGTCATCACGCGCCTCATATCCCGCTCGAATTGGGGATTCCATCGCCCCACCTCGTGCCCAAAAGCCAGTCTGAGCGGCATTTCTCCCCCTTGATCCAACAATCGGTAGGCGCGAACCTCATTGGGAGCCAGCCGCGTGGAAAATGTTGTGATGCCAACCGGAGCCAGGGTCATTTCCAGATTCTTTTTGTAGATCGGAGCCAAGGCTTCGTGAGGCACCTGTGGCAGTATCTCGCTTCTGATCAGCCAGAACGGCGTGCCAATGATGTGACCCGTGGGACGACCGTCTTCTTCCACAATTCCCGGGATCTGAGTATAT
>JAUXKG010000267.1 GCA_030624355.1 Acidobacteriota bacterium | reverse complement strand
ATCGAATACTGCTACTGAGTTCTCGGGTACTCGAGTCGTATTGGAAAAGACTCCGAAGCGTCATTCTGGGTGAGAAGGAGTAGTCCACTTGAAGGGAAGACAAGTTGACGACGAAATCTCCCCCGGGAAGATCCACGTCGCTACGCCTGAGACTCACTTCCGTGGACAACTGGTGGGTGGCTCGAAAGCCAACGGTAGCGTTGATGTTCCTTCGAAAGCCATCGAAAAAAGTCTGAGGAGAGTAGGTGATCCTTTCGTATAGGCGTCGTGACGGATCGCTGTTGAGGGTAAAGAACCATTCGCTAAAGTTGTAACTTCCGAAAGGAATGATGACACCGGGGCTGATTTCAAAGGGTTGATCCAGACGTTCGAAGCGACGATTGTAAATAAAGTTGATGTAGGAATTATTTTGCAGACGGATTCCAACCATGTGGTGGATCCTTCGAGTGACCAACTGGTTGTTCTGGTCCGTGGTGAGGGTGACATTGATCATCGGCTCCATCACACGGATGTTAAAGCTCTCGGGTCGGGGGTTGTATTCAAGATGGGCCCGGGTGGTTCGAATGCCCCGGCGTGGGACGAATCCCACCTCGGCATTGAAGTCGTCCTGGATATCCAGATACTGGGCGTACAGATTCCAGCTGGGATTGCGAAAGGCGGCGCGCCCGTGAAAAGCCAGGTCCCCATCGGAAATTCCCGGCGTGGAGGTTTTGGCGAGAAAACCATTGACGGTCAAGTTTGCCGACAGCGCCAACGTGGTATCCAGGGCCATGGTTCGGTTATAGTCGGCCCCGTCCACCTCCTGCTTGTTGATAAACAAACCTCCTATCTTAGATCGTGAGAAAATGTCCCGGCTGTAGCGACCCACTAGAAAGTTTTCCCCGTTTCGCCCAAAGGCATCCTGGGTCTGAATGTCCAGCAAAGCTATATTGTGCCGGTTCACCTTCCCGGTCAGCCGTACCCCTCCAAGAATCGGAATGGGTTGTCCCGTCTCAGAAAGACCGATCCGGCGGCTGAAAAAGAGCTCGGCTTCCCGGCGACGCGTTCCCAGGTTGAACTGGCCCGCATTTTCCAGAAAGAAATCTCTTTTCTCGGGAAAGAAAAGACTGAAACGGGTTAGATTCACTTGCTGTTGGTCCACTTCTACCTGAGCAAAGTCGGTATTCACCGTGATGTCCAGGTTGAGGGCTGAGGTCAGACCGTACTTCATGTCCAAGCCCACCTCTGAAGGCACAGAGGTGTCGGTGTTTGGACCCAAACGCTCCGTGCGCACTCCTCCCAGAAGGAAGGGTTTGATTTTCAAATCCATTCCCTGATTCAAGGAGCGCAGACCAGTGAGCGTCCCGGCCAGGCTGACGCGGGTAAGACTGTAACCTCTGGGAATCGGTGCCCAGAATACCTGCTCGTTTTTACGACGGATGTTGCGCATGAAGTTGATTCCCCAGCTCTGCATCTCACCCTGCTGGAAGCGAATGGTGGTGGTGGGAATGACAATCTCCGCTGTCCAGCCCTGCTCGCTCCGGCGCGAGGCTGCCTCCCACACACCGTCCCAGTCCCGGTTGATGCTGGAGGCGTTGCCTCGGGTGGCGCCCTCTCCTTCTTCGGAGACCTGCTGTTCCAGTCGGGCTCCCAAGGGGTTGGTCACGAACATGTACCCGGAGCGGTAGTCATTGAAGGTATCGATGATGATCTGGAAGTTGTCCTCCTCCAGGAGGAGGGCGGAGTCGTGACGCATTTCACTGGCGACAATACCGTCAGATTTGGAGTCGAAGGCCCGTAACCCAATGTAGAGGTTGCGGGCGTCGTAGAGGATCAGAACTTCCGTCACTTCCGTCGCCGGGCTTCCTTCATCTGGCTCCTGCTGAGTGAACTGGTCGATCAGGGCAGCGGATCGCCACACCTCGTCGTCCAGCAGGCCATCAATGCGAGGTCCCGTTTCTACCTGGACTCCGGTTACGGTGTACAAGTCACGGTTGCTGGGACCCTGTGCCCAGAGGGCGGGTGTTCCTGAGCCAAACGTCACCAGCAGGCCCAGAAGTACAAGATTCTCCAAGTGGGCTAGGACCCTGATTTTCCTCTTCCTATAGGTCTCCATATGAAGACTGGAACCTCCCACACCGAATTCTCCGGTCCCTCCCTCACCACCCAGTGCTCCAGCAGGATCCCTTCTATTGTTCACTTCCTGATCCTCTTCGATTCGCCGCAAAATAGAAGATCATACCTCCGACCAGAACGGTCAGCAAAGAGAGCATGGATTCCATCGGTCGCCCCTGAAAGGCCCAGTACATTATCCAGACTGAGACACAGAGGAACAACAGCGGAGTCATCGGGTAACCCCAGGCTCGGAACGGTCGCTCTAGATCCGGCTTCCTCACCCGCAAGACAATGACGCAGGAAACCGCAAGGCTCGCGAACAGGACCAGTGTGAAGCCCACATACTGTTGAATCTGGTCAATACGACCCGAAACAATGATCAGCGACGTTATGACTCCTTGCAGGAAAAGTGCAGTGGCTGGAGAACCTGTGCCTCTGGCCTTAGCGAGAAAAGGAAAAAGAGGGAAATCGCGACCCAGAGCGTAATAGACCCTCGGGCCGGCGATGGTCATTGCCGAAACCGAGGCAAGAAGCGAAGTACAGATCACTATTGTGACTAGCGTGACTCCCCAGCTGCCAAAAAGTGTGCGCGAAGCCACCAGTCCTACCTCTACCTGGCCCGCTAATGCATCGACATCTGCACCGTAAAAGTAAACGGCGTTCAGACCCAGGTAAAGAAGCAGCACAATCATGGTGCCCAGCAGGAGCGCCCGCGGAAGATCTCGCTGGGGATCTTTCATCTCACTGGCAACGTAGGCGGCCGCGTTCCACCCGGAATAGCAAAACATGACAAAGATAAGCGATGTCCCAAAGGCTGCTAACGTGTCCGCTTGACCTAGCTCGTAGTAGGAAGTGGAAACCCTGGTCAGATTCGAGACGTCTCCTCTCCCAAGAGCAACGGCCCCTAACAGGATTGATACGATTCCGGCCACCTTGAAGAGGGTCATCAGGTCATTAAATCCCATCCCCGTCCTGACCCCACGGACATGGATGGCTATGAGAAGCCACAGGACTCCTATAGCAATCAGATCGTTGACGCTAACCCAGCTCCCCAGCATTGGCTCCTCCGCCAAGAAGGGGAAGAAGTGGCTCAGGTATCTGACAAAAGCTTTGGTTGCTGCAGCGATCGGTGCCGAGAACCCAGCGACCAGCGATACGAAGGCACTCATGAATCCTAAGGCTGCACCATAGGTGTCGCGCAGATAGACATACTCCGCCCCTGCCTGGGGCATGAGCGCTCCCAGTTCTCCATAGCAAAGTGCTCCAAAAAGCGCCAACGCACCACCGATCACCCATAAAAGGAAAATATAAAGGGGATGTCCTAGGTCTGCAGCTTGGAAACCCGTCGTTGTGAAGATTCCAGCCCCAATGATATTGGCCACTACAAGTGCGGTGGCCGATCTCAACCCGATGTGCCGCTGTAGGGTATTCTTCTTTGCTTCCGTCGGCAGATTGACTTTCCCAAGATGCGTTTCGCTGTGTCCCTTACAGGAAAGGTGAATTCACCGGTGACGGGCTACCACTACGGGCCGCACTATCTTTCTCAGGGGGGCCCCCACTGTGGAGCTAACCCCTGACCTTTAGCACCCACGTCATGTCACCAGACAGTGGTTGTCGTTGTGCGACCTCCGAGTGGTCCGTGCTTATCCCAAGACTGAGCATTCTCTGGGGGAGAGGAAAGACCTGGTCTACGGGTTCCGAGCAAACACTTTAAAAAATTTGTCGTCAAATAGAGCGGGTTCTTCCACTCACTGAAGACCCGCGCCTGCCATCCACTGCGTCACCTCGTCCGAACTAATTTACATCTCCGGCTGGTCCTTATGGCCAGCCCTAGGATGGCCTTTGATCCTGTCAATCACCACAATGCGGCCGTCAGGCTTTAAATAGGAGGCCGTCGCCTTTAACTACTCTTGGCGCTTTTCAATGGGGTGCCACACATCATTAATGAGGACATTGAGCTGAGTTTTGTTCAAAAAAGACCACACTTATTTCCAATACCCTACTTGACCTTAAACGAAGCCGATGCCCATTTTCAGGACCCGCTTCGGATGACTTGGAGCCTTGGTTGGACGCTTTATTTGGCAGATAGATAGAAACTTATTTAACATTAAGGGACACGCCAACCTGGAAGTCCAAGAGTCCTTTTGCAGTCGTCCTGGGTCCATCTGCAGCGCTGACTTGAGCTACATGGCATCCGCCGTTTCCTGAACGTGCCGGTGCCGGAACTTGAGGACGTAGTCTAGCTCAAACAGGTCGATCTCCTCCTCCAACTCGAATCCCGCATTGATAATTTCGTCCGTGAAGGTGCCCTTGCCGGCCCGCACCATCCTCATACGTCCTTCCGAAGTGAGACCCGTGATGCGCTCGGCGTCGACCAGCAGAAAGAGGCCGTCAGGTCGCAACGCCTTCTTGATCTCGGCTAACATTTCATAGGGGTACTCGAAGTGGTGATAGGAGTGGGAGATGAAAACCACATCCACAGAATTCTCAGGCAGCTTGGGCGACCGAGGATCGCCTAGCACAGCCTTCACATTCTCCAGTCCCATTTCTCT
>JAUXKG010000144.1 GCA_030624355.1 Acidobacteriota bacterium | reverse complement strand
CAGGAGGAGAACGGGTGGAAGAGGTTGTCGTGGCTCAACAGATTTTGCAGTCGCTGGCCATTCGAAGGTTTACTCCTCAGGTCAGCGCCTGTCCGGGATGCGGTCGCACAACCAGTGTTTTTTTTCAGGAGCTGGCCGATGAGATCGAATCCCATGTGAAGGACAGAATGAAGACCTGGAAGGAGATTTATCCCGGCATAGAAGATCTGAAGGTGGCTGTCATGGGATGTGTGGTCAACGGGCCCGGAGAATCGAAGCATGCCGATATTGGCATCTCCCTTCCTGGTACTGGGGAAGCGCCCAGGGCGCCCGTTTATATCGACGGCGAACATGCCACTACCTTGAAGGGGCCGGACATAGCCGTCGAGTTCATTCAGATGTTGGAGAAATATGTTGATCAGCGATATAAAATGGCAGCGAAGGTTGAAAATTAGAGGACAACGCAACAGCGAACTGTTTCGGACAACGGAGGTCACCGGGAGACGACTATGATTCGAGCAGAGCAACTGACTAAAAGATACGGTTCCAAGACAGCTATCCAGGATGTGAATTTTGAGGTCCAGTCGGGAGAAATTCTGGGCTTTTTGGGACCCAACGGAGCGGGAAAGACCACCACCATGCGTATTCTGTCCGGATTCTTCCCCGCTACGGAGGGAAGGGCGGTGGTGGCCGGGTTTGACGTGTTTGAGAATCCTCTGGAGGTGAAGAGGCGGGTAGGCTACCTGCCCGAGAATCCCCCTCTGTACCCGGAGATGACCGTGGATTCCTATCTGAGATTTGTGGCGACCATCAAAGGGGTAGGTCAGGGTCATCTGAACTCCTGCTTGAAAAAGGTTAAGGAACGCTGTGGTCTGGCCGGCGAGGGAAATCGCCTGATCAAGCACCTCTCCAAGGGTTACAAGCAGCGTGTGGGACTGGCTCAGGCGCTGATACACGAGCCGGAAGTGCTGATTCTGGATGAGCCGACGATCGGTCTTGATCCCAAGCAGATTGTGGAAGTTCGAGAGTTGATCAAGGGCTTGGCTGGCAACCACACCGTGATTCTCTCCAGCCACATTCTACCGGAAGTGAGTATGACTTGCGACCGGGTGATCATCATCAATAATGGCCAGATCGTGGCCATCGATACCCCGTCGAATCTGACCAGCCAGTTGGGTGGCAGCCAGCGAGTTGATTTGGAGATCGTGGGTAACGCGGAAAGTCTGCCGACCCTGTTGTCGGAGATTCCACAGGTCAGGAACGTTTCTCTGGGTCAACCCCAGGAGAGGCATCATCCGGTTCTGGTGGAAGTCGACGGGACCGAGGATGTCAGGCATTTGATCGCCAGGAAGGTGATCGAATCGGGATTGGATCTGTGCCGGCTGAATGCTCAGTCCATGACCCTGGAGGAAATCTTTGTAGAACTGACTACTGAAGAGGAAACAGTAGCAGAGACGGTGACGGAAGAAACCGTCAATGAGGAGGGGGTATGAGAAACTACCTGGCCATCGTCAAAAGGGAATTTAACTCACTCTTTGTGAGTCCGATTGCCTATGTTGTTCTGGCGGTCTTTTTTGCGGTCACGGGATACTTTTTCTACATCATCCTGGCAAACGTCATGGAGTTCGTCATGCAGAGGATGTTTCAGTCTCAGCAGTTTGGTCAGGCGCCGCCTCCATTCGATGCCCCGGCAGCCGTGACTCGCGGATTGTTTGGTGTCTTGAGCACAATTCTTCTGTTTCTGATGCCCATGATCACTATGGGAATCTTTGCCGAGGAGAAGAAGCGAGGGACCATCGAGTTGCTCCTGACTTCTCCTGTCACCTCCGTCCAACTCATCCTGGGCAAGTTTACGGCCCTCTCCCTGTTTCTTCTGGTAATGTTGATTCCACCCATCTTGAACTCGGTCTTTTTGTATTTCGTTAGCCAGCCGCCGCCTCCACTGGCGCCCACGCTGGTCGGGTATCTGGGAGCGTTTCTGCTGGGAGAGACCCTGATAGCAGTGGGAATCTTCATCTCCTCGTTAACAGAAAACCAGATCGTAGCCGCTGTGGTCACGTTTGGGACATTCCTGATTTTGTGGGTTCTGGATGCCGCAGCCGGCGCCAGCAGCACACTGACAAATGAGGTGATGCGCTATCTCTCGGTTCTCAACCACTACGATGATTTCACCAGAGGTGTCCTGGACTCTCAGCATATCGTGTTTTATCTCTCCTTCACGTTCTTTGGCCTGTACCTGACGTCAGTATCTCTGGATTCGGTGAAATGGAGGCAGTAGATGCTTAGGAAAGTCGTTGACAATGTAGGCTACGCCGGTCTTGTCTCTCTTTTTGTAGCCCTTTTTTATTACTCGGTCTTCAAGCAGTGGGATTGGAGGCTCCAGATAGCCGTCTACGGAGGTGCCGGGTTGATCCTGGCCCATCTGGTGGCCAATTTTTCCAAGCTGCGAGCTGCCACAAAGACTCGGGCCGCTCGCTTTGGTGGTGCTGCCGTATTGATGACTCTGCTGGTTTTGGGAATTCTGGCGATCGTCAACTTTTTGAGCGTTCGCCACCAGAAGAGGGTCGATCTGACGGAGCAGCAGCTGTACTCGCTGTCCGAACAGACCCGCAAGGTTTTAGAGAACCTGGAGACCGAAGTGGAGGTTATGGGCTTCTTTCGCACTGAGCCGGCACGGATCAGTTTTCAAAACTTCATGCAAGAGTTTCGATATGTCTCATCCCGGTTCAACTACGAGGGTGTCGATCCGGAAGAAGATCCTGGAAAAACTTCCCAGTACGAGATTCAACGCAACGGGCAGGTGGTGGTGAGCAGCGGGCCCAAAAGAGAGATAGTGGATGACTACAGCGAGGAAAAGATTATCAACGCCGTCATCAAGGTAACGCGCACGGAGGAAAAGGTCATTTACTTTCTTGAGGGTCATGGAGAGCGCGGCATCCAAGACACCGAGGCGGAGGGATTTTCCCTGGTGCGAGAGGCAGTGGAGAAGCAGAACTACCAGGTGAAGAGTTACAACCTGGCCCAGGAGAATAAGGTGCCCGAGGATGCCACGCTGCTGGTGTCGGCCAGAACCAAGGTCAACTTTTTCCCCAACGAGGTCAATCTCCTGCAGGAGTACCTGGCCTCCGGAGGCAAACTGCTCCTGCTGGTGGACCCTGACTCGAATTTTGAAATGCCCGACTTTCTTGAGCAGTATGGTCTGGGGTTGGGGAACAAGATGGTGATCGATGCCAGCGGATTGGGACAGCTGTTTGGTCTGGGCGCAGCCGCCCCGCTGGTTGCCGAGTACGCTGACCATCCCATCGGCAGAGAATTGGGGGGAGTCATGACGTTTTTCCCCTTCTCCCAGAACGTGACGATTTCGGAAAGCTCGCTGGGTTATCAAACCACGGGACTGTTGAAAACTTCAGAAAACAGTTGGGCCGAGAGCGATCTCAGGGGAGGTCGGGCAGCCTTTGATCAGGACCAGGATGTTCAGGGTCCTCTGGATCTGGCTGTGGCGTCCACCCTTTCCATCGCCGGGGAGAGTGAAGATCAGGAAGAGATTGACCCAGCCGGTGACGGAGAGGAGCAGCAGGAGGCGCCTGAGACTCCAGCGGCAGAGGCCCGCCTGGTCTTGTTCGGGGATTCAGATTTTGCCAGCAATGGCTACTTCGGTGCCGGGGCCAACGGGGATCTGTTCTTGATGACGATCAGCTGGCTGGCTGAGGAAGCCGATCTCATCGCCATTCGTCCCAAGAGCCCGGAGGACCGGCGCATTGAGGCCACCATGGCCCAGTCCATGCTGATCTTTTGGGGTGCGGTGATTCTGCTGCCCGCCATCACTTTGGTTCTGGGAGTGGTTGTCTGGTACCGGAGAAGGTAAGCAAAGAGGTCAAGGTGAAAAAGATAGTCGCACTATTGGTGGTCTTTCTCGGGTTAGCAGCCTTTGTGTACTTTTATGAGATTGAAGGCCAGAAGAAAAGGGAGGAAGCCAAGGAACTGGAAGAGAGCCTGCTGCGGACCAAGCAGGAGGAGTTTACCGGTCTTGAGGTCTCCCGTTCCGGCCAGCAGGATGTGCTGCTGATCAAAGAAGGCGAAGGATGGACCATCCAGGAGCCGATTGAGACGGCTGCCGACAAAGCCAGCGTGGAGGCGCTGCTGCGCAAACTGGAAGAGGCGCGCCGCGATCGAACCCTTGATGTAGAGACCGATGGGTCTGAGGCCTATGGTTTGAAGGAGCCCCGGCTGACGCTGAAGATCCTTACCGGTGATCAAGAACGGACTCTGCGCATCGGAGGAAAAGACTATACGGGAAACAAGACGTACGTTCAATTTGCGGGAGCCAGCGAGGTCTTTCTGACCTCTGACGAGATTTACACCAGTGCCGATAAGGATCTTAAGGGATGGCGTAGCAAGAAGGTGCTCTTCTTTGAAAGCGACAAGACCCAGGGCATTGAGATTGATGGTCCCGAAGGCCAGATTCGGCTGACGAGGGGAGAGGATTGGTTCCTGGAGGAACCAATCTCAGAGCGGGCCGACCAGAACGCGGTGAGCAGTCTTCTTTCTGCCTTGCAGTATGGTGAAGCTCAGGACTTTGTATCCGATCAGCCGGAAGAGTTAAGAAAGTATGGTCTCGACAGTCCCAGAGCCAGCATCCGGGTGCGGCACGAGGGTCAGGATCGCTGGAGTGAACTGGAAGTGGGAAAAGAGGTGGACGGAAACTACTACGCCCGAAATCCTGACCGGATCCCGATCTTCACTGTTAAGGAGGATCTGCTGTCGAAACTGACACAGGATCTCTGGGCTCTTCGCGACAAAGACGTCATCAACGTGCCTCAGGAGCAGATCGTCCAGTTGAAAATCCGTCGCGAAGAGGACGAGATTGTTCTGAGGCGGGAAGACTCGAAATGGATCGTGGAAGAGCCGGAAGCGCAGAGGGATCAGGAGGCGATCGGATATAAGTTCTGGTACCCGATGGACGATATCAAGTATGAATCCGTTGAGGAAGGCGGTTCGACCAGCGAATCAGCTCCTGAACCTGACGTGGAGCTGATCCTGACGCTCAAGGATGGGGGAACACGCACCTTCACCTTCACCCAGGAGGATGATGAAATTGTTGCCAGCCAACAAGAGTCGGGCCGGGAGGGAATGATTTCAAGTGAATCGTTTGAGAAGCTTCAGTTCAAGATTGAGGATATCGTCAGCTCGAATGATGGACAGGTCCGTTTCTAAAGTCGGAACATGCAACGAATCACCAGTTTGGAGCAAGTCGACGATGTGTTCGGGCAAGACTGTGCCATTCTCTTCAAGCACAGCACCCGATGTCCCCTCAGTGCCGGTGCCTTTGAGGAAGTCGAGAGATTCTTCGACTCCAACCCGGAGGTTTCCGTCTATCTGATTCATGCAATTGAGGATCGGCCGATTTCCCAGTATGTGGAGCAGAAGACCGGAGTCCCTCATTGCTCCCCGCAGGTCATTTTTTTGGAAGGTGGAAGGGCGACCTGGCAGACCTCCCATGCCGAAATTACTTCCGATGTGTTGGAAGAGCAGCTGGGGAAAGTGTGATTTGCGAGTACTAGGTACTAGTCTCCGAAACTGATCCCAAGATCGCGAGCAGTCAAGACAGTGTCCGAATCCAGAGAAACCACCTTCATGCCGCGGGTGACCTCTTCTAAAGGGACGTAGCGGACGGTTGGCGGATCTAAAGCCACCATGACGCCCGACTGACCCTCCTCCAACGCGCGCACTGCAGCCGCTCCGAAGCGAAGGGAGATCAGCCGGTCGAAGGTAGTCGGGGATCCGCCTCGCAGCAAATGTCCCAGCACCACCACCCGAGTATCCTTGCCTGTCAACTCCCCCAGTTCCCTGGAAACCTTTTCTCCGATCCCTCCCAGGCGTTCGGGACTGCCGACATCATGTCCAACCACCGAAAGGGTTCCTCCTTTCGGAGCTGCGCCTTCCGCCACCACCACAATGGCGTACTTTTGGCCGCGCGACTCGCGCTCGGCGACCTTTTCGGCAACCTTTTGAAGATCGTAGGGGATTTCAGGGATCAGAATAGCATCGGCTGTTCCCGACACGCCGACATTCAGTGCGATCCATCCGGCATATCGTCCCATGACCTCGACTACCATCACACGGCGGTGGGCCTCAGCGGTGGAATGCAGCCGGTCGACCGCGGCGGTAGCGAATGAGACAGCCGTGTCAAACCCGAAGGTGATGACCGTTTTGTCCAGATCATTGTCGATAGTTTTGGGGACCCCAATCACGCGCACGCCTTTTTTGGAAAGGGCATTGGCGATGGCCAGCGACCCATCGCCTCCTATCGAGATCAGGGCGTCAATCTTGTGTTCTCGAAGCGCCTCGACCAGATAGTCGGTGCGGTCGACTTCGCGAGTCTGACCGTTCTCGTCGGTAACCGGGTACCTTAGGGGGTTGCCCCGGTTGGTGGTGCCCAGGATGGTGCCGCCCAGGTGAGTGATCCCCCGGACAGACCTGCGAGTCAGCTTGAACAGACCTCCTTCAGGATAGTCCTGTGGTTCCAACAGGCCCATGTAGCCTTCCCGAATTCCGTAACACTTCCAACCACGATTGATGGCAGCCAGCACAGTGGCACGGATGACCGCATTCAAACCCGGCGCATCGCCGCCGCCGGTGTTAATCGCGATCCGCTTCTTCTTG